>JAASSH010000010.1 GCA_021767985.1 Gammaproteobacteria bacterium
AAATTTCCCAGGAACTTACGACGACTCCAGGGCTTGTCTATTGATAAATCCACAACAAACTCCCGCGTTGGCTTTATTTGTTCGTATTGAGGTACAGCTGGGAGAAAACGTGGGCAAAAGGCGGGGTGTGGGGATCAGCACGAATTGGCCTGATCCTTGTGGTTTGGTCAGATGAGCTTGCGACATCTGCTCCCCCTTACCCAGAAAGGTCGAACAAGAATATACCCCCATTATTCCAATGTCCAATGAGGTTAGTTAAGACGCTGGTTGATACTTTCGCCGTAACGTGTTGAAAAAATTAGATAAAAGGGAAGTACCTATGGCCCAGGGCCGGGGCCGCATACAGAGAAAAAGGGGTGGAGGGATTAATAATAATTCCCCCATCCCCTTTTCATGCCAGGCTGACGACAACGATGCCCAGCCTGGCCTCGGTTTCAACACGCCGGTGTGCGTCGGCGATTTGCTCGAGGGGGTATACCCGGTCGACGACCGGGAGAATTTCGCCGGTTTCCAGCATTTGCCTGAGTTCACGCAGTTCATCCTGATTTTCGCCGGCAAATTCGAAGTAAACCTGCTTGTCCGAAAATCGAGGCGTTACGATCGAACGCAGCATGTCCAGCACCCTCGGATTACCCATCAGGTAACGGCCGCCGGCTTTCAGGCGGCCGATGCAACCCGAATAGGAACTGCCGACCACCATATCGAATATGACGTCGTAGGTCCGATCCATGCGGGTAAAGTCCTCACGCGTGTAGTCGATGACGTGGTCGGCACCGATGCTGCGCAACATGTCGATCTTGGCGCCATGATCGACAGTGGTGACTTCGGCGCCCATTCGTTTTGCGATTTGCACCGCAAAGGTACCGATGCTGCCGCCGGCGCCGTTGATCAGGATGCTTTCGCCCGGCTGCAGGCAGGCCTTGCGCATGAAGTGAATCGCGTTCAGCCCCCCGAGCGGCACCGCCGCGGCCTGCTCGAAACTGATGTTTTCCGGTTTTTTCTCGAACGTGTAATGCTCGGGCAGGCACAGGAATTCCCCGTGGGCGCCGAATCGCAGCCGGGTGGCGCCGAAAATCGCGTCGCCGGGCTGAAAGCGGGTGACGTCCTTGCCCACGGCGACGACCACGCCCGAAAAATAACCCCCCAGGATATTGCGCCTGGGTTTGAGCAGCCCGATGGCGAATCTCAGCGGTAGCCAGAACCATTTGACCGGGAAGCTGAAACGACGCATCTCGCAATCCGCCTTGGTGACTTCCGCGGCACGCGTTTCGATCAGCAGTTCGTCGTCGCCCGGCTCGGGCTTTGCAACTTCGCCGAGGCTGAGTACCTCGGGCCCCCCGTAACGGGTGTAAAATGCGGCTTTCATGATGGTTTCGGGTGAGTGGTTGAACCAGCGGCGCGGATGCTAACACACTTCCTGGAAAAAGTGACACGCCATCCATTTAAAACCTGGTCTGTCACCTGATTTCCGGTTACCTACTGCTTATGGGCGATTGACACAACCCGGGGCCCTGAATTAAAAAGATCCGATGATTAAAGAATACCTCGTTACCGCAGTTTCCGTTTGCCTGGCCCTGTTGCCGCTTTCCTCAAACGCACAGGAAACCACCCCGCTGGTGGGGCTCGAGTACCTCGAGCAGGTTAATCAGAGAATTCACAACATCGGCACCGCGGAACTCGAAGCGTTGATCGCCGAGGAACCGTCGCTGGTGGTGATCGACGTGCGCCACGAAAGCGAGGTCAACGCGCGCGGTGGCATGATCGACGCTCGCCGTGAAATTATCGTGCCGCGCGGCTGGATCGAATTTCGCATGCCGAACGAAGTGCCCGACCTGGATACACCCATCGTGGTTTACTGCGGCATCAACCAGCGCAGCCCGCTGGCGGCCGAAACCCTGCAAAAAATGGGTTACACCAGCGTGAGTAACTACGCGCCCGGATTTTTCGAATGGCGTGACGCGGGCAAGCCGGTCAAATTCACCGATCGCGCACTCGACTCGATGCTGTTTCGCAAACCGGAAAAAGTCGTCGATGGCGTCTGGTCCGCGATCGGTGCCACCTCGCCCGGCAGCTATGCCAACTCCGGCCACAACAATAATCTGTCATTCGTCATCGGTGAAACCGGCGTGCTGGTGTTCAATGCCGGTGACAATTACCTGCTGGCACGGGCGTTACACGACGAGATCCGCAAAATCACGTCGCTGCCGGTAACCGCGGTGGTGCTGGAAAACGGCCAGGGGCACGCGATGCTCGGCAGCAACTACTGGCAGGAGCAGGGCGTGCCGGTCATCGCCCATGTTGACACCGCCCATGAAATCGAAACCTACGGGACCGACGTTTTGCAGCGAATGCAGTTACGCAACGGAGAAAAGGCGCGCCATACGCGACTGACGATGCCCGATCGAACCTTTGATGAAAAACTCGTCGTCGATCTGGGCGGATTGGAGGTCGAGCTGATGTATCTCGGCCCGGCACACAGCCCCGGGGATATCGTTGCCTGGATTCCGGCCAAACAGCTCGTCATTTCCGGCGACATGGCATTTCACCAGCGCCTGCTGCCGATTTTCGAACACACCGACACCGCCGCCTGGATCGAAACCTGGGAACGATTCGCCGCCCTCGACGCAAAACACGTCATCCCCGGACACGGCGATCCGACGAATATGGCCGAAGTCACTCGCTTCACCCGGGATTACCTGGCTTATTTACGCGAAAAGATTGGCGAAGTCATCGACGACGGCGGAGATCTGCAACAGGCATATGGTGTCGATCAGTCACCCTACGCGCACCTCGACACGTTTTACGAGCTCGCCATTCCGAATGCCGACCGCGTTTTTCGCGCGATGGAATTCGAATAGTTCGCCTCGATACGGGACCACACCCCTTTGGCGGTATTTATCCTGGCCGATATTCGACCTATTCTTGATGCCGCTCGTGTCGCCCTCGGCGCACCAATTCGTATTCAAAGAGAAGAAGGGGCTCTGGTATGTTTGAGAAATTAAGGCTCTGCTTGTTTGCCGTTTTGCTGTCTGCCGGGAGCCAGGCGGCAGCGCAATCGACTGGCGACGACAATGCCTGGTGGTGGGAAGAGGGTTGGTGGAGCGATGGCCGCATCGAAGCGCCCATAAATCATATCCTCGAATCTTCCCGGTCCAGTTACATGAGCGGCGATGTCGAGGTTCCCACCCTCGTGCTGCGCCCCGCCGACGAAGCCAGGTATCCGGCGGTGCTGTTCGTGCACGGCCGGCGCGGCCTGGACGACCTGGTGCGTCGACATGCCCGACGAATTGCCGCCCGCGGCTTCGTCGTGCTGGCGCCCGACATCTACGGCGCACATTTTCTCGGCACTCACCCCGTGGAGCACGATTACGCGCTGGAAAAGGATGTTGACGCCGCGGTCGATGCCTTGCTCGCGCGCGACGACATCAGCACCGACAAGGCCTGCCTGTATTCGCATACCCGCGGCGGCTATTACAGTTTGAAAGTGGCAACCACCTTCAAGCGGCAGGAAAACGATATCGCCTGTTATGTTTCGTATTATCCGCACCTGCAGGACCCGAACGCGCCCGAACCGCTGCAGGTGTATGGCTACGCGCCCGAGATCGAGGAGCTGACCCTGCCGGTGCTGGTGTTCATCGGTGACGAAGAGCAGTATCAACGCCGGCGCGTGATCGAAACCAGTATCGATATATTGCATGACCGCGGTCGCGAGGCGCGCTTGATCATTTACCCCGGCGTCGGCCGCGGCTTCGATTTTCGCCCGGAAAACGTCCGCACCTTTGCCGATGACCTGGCGTCGAAAGACGCGGTGCAGCGCGCCGCGTCATTCATGCGCCGGCACCTGGCGGATGCCGTTCACCAATAGCGGGACCAGGTTTTCCCAGGGGGTTTGTAAACTAAAGGTTATCGATTTTGACTGTTGGGTGCTTTCTTAAGAATTCGAAATCCTACGTGGTCGCCGTCTTCTTCCAGGCATACTAGCCAACGCCTCGCCGCGATATCCGTTCCGGCCACGGTGCGATAGGCTTCGGTGTGAAGCTGCCAACCGTCTTCGGACCTGGAAATCCTGGCGGGGGTCGCCGATCCGTCGGAAAACTCGACCAGGCAGGCACCGTCCGCCTGCATGTCGGCGATTTGCCCGAGTCCGGAAATCTTTCCCTGATTACCAGGATATAGGTGGGTATTAGTGGCTTCCAGAATCATTCGGGTGGCCAGGCTAGTTCTTGCGTAACGCCGCGCGCGGAATTTTTTTGTCCGGATTGACGAACGGCAACGAGGTGAGTGTAATGTTGCGTTTACCCTCGGGGATATCGTAGCCCACCGGCATCCACATGCCGTTATAGGGATGAAATTCGGTCGCGCCGTATTTCAGGCTGGAATTGAAAAAGGGTGATTTGCGGATCCGCGGATTCAGTCCGTGCGCTTTCATGTGGTTGGTCTTGCCGGGTATATCTGAGAATGCTGCGTATTTTACACAAGTCGGCGCTGGTGTTTGCCCGAGTTATGGTGACAGTGATCTTGATTTATGCGAACCAGGACGCGGCAATTTAGTCCATGTCGATTCTTTCAGAAACTCAGGGCAGGATCTTTCTGATCAGGTCGACGCTGAGATAATCCTGGCGATAAGTCTGCCGCAGTACCGTGGACGGGTGATCTTCGTCACCGAGTCGATCGAGCACCAGCTCTGCCCCGGTAAAGTCATCCTGCTCGGTGTAACCGTTATAGGTAATAATCGTCCTGAGCCCGGCGTCCAGTGATGCCCGGATACCGTTGCTCGAGTCCTCGAACGCGAGACATTCACCCGCGTCCATTTCCAGGTGCTGCAGTACGTAATGATAGATGTCCGGCGCCGGTTTCTTGTTGGGTACGATATCCCCGGCACCGATCACGTCGAACCAGTCTAGGCTTTCCCGCCCGAGCGCACTTTCCAGCAGCGCGGTGATATTTTCCGGTGTTGTCGTGGTGGCAATCGCCAGGCGAATATTATTGTCGCGCGCTTCGTGCAGCAGGCGTTTTATGCCGGGCCGCAGCGGGATGGCGTTATGGTTGAGTAAGCTGACATAGTTCTTTGTCTTTTGTGCGTGCAGCTGTCTGATTAGCGAGTCGAGGTCTTCGCGATCTTTTTCGGGCTTGTCGCGCGTTCGCACGAAATGCGCCATGCGTTCCTTGCCGCCGGTGACGGCGAGTAATTCACCATAAGTTTCCTCGCTCCAGTGCCAGTCGAGCCCAAACTGTTCGAATGCCTGGTTAAAGGCAACCCGATGCCCGTGCCGCTCGGTATCCGCCAGCGTGCCGTCGACATCGAAAATGAAAGCATTGATCATGGTTGAGAAGAATGAATCTATAAATACGGGGACACAATACTTATTTCAAACCAGTCGGAAAACTTTACCTGGACCTTAAAAAGTAATGTGTCCCCAAAATCAGGTAAAAAGTAATGTGTCCCCAGAATCACGGAGCTCGGTATACCGCCCCGGTATTCGCTTCGGGCCGTTTTTTATCCTATATAAAGGGCAACGATCCCTCCAGATCGCAGTGCCGCTATTTACTTTTTTAACACAAAACCATTAGTCTGGAATCATGCTGTTCGGAAAAAAGAAAGAGATCAAGGAGCCGCAGGTCCCGAGAATGTCAGGTCGGGATTACGACCGGTTTATGGGCAGGGTATACAAGATGGTGGGATGCCATCGGGACAGTGACGCGGTTTATATGCTCATGGATGAATACGATTACCTGCAAACCCCGACGAATGAATTCGAAGCGCTGTTCAAACACGTCGAACAATGGGGCCGTTCCAGGACCCTGCTTTGCCTCGGGCGATTGATTATCTACAGGCTCGATCGGGAAAAACACCATGGGCGCGTGCTCGGCTACATCGAGAAATGCCAGAACATCAGCCCTAGATTCGCAATGCCGGAGCTTTCCCGGGTCACGTTTTACGCGCGCCAGGCGATCGAGTCGGGCAGGCTGGAGGTGGCGAGAAATCTCGTGGTGGAACATGAGGCTCGATACGGAGGAGTTGTCGGTGCCGGCGAGTGCGATCGGCTGCTGCAGCTGATCGACCCGGATATCGACGTTACGGCTTTCAGGCCCGGCGAGTAAAGGCCAGGTTGTAATTCGTAATTCAGGAAAATCTGGTTTATCCCCTTTTTAATCTTTCACGCGGTGGCCACCCTCTTCGTGGTCGAGAATCCAGGCCGCGATTTCGCCGATGTTCATAATGTCTCCGCCGGGATTCCATTCTCGCGCGGGGCCCAGCAGGCGGTCCCGTGCCGACGAGGTATCCGCTTCGAGGTCCGCGGCGGCACTTTCGCGGATGGCCCGAATTCGTTCCTGCCAGTCCTGCATGTTGTCCGGCGTCAGGTCGACCCAGCCGTGATACTTGTCACGGGATTTGATTAGCGGACCGCGCAACAGGCTGACTGCATCCGAAAGCAGGATGGGAATGCCGATAGAAAGAATCCGCCGGCGCAACGCGCTGTCATCACGAATTCGCTGTTCCAGCAGGCTCGAAAGCTCCGCCGGTGTCCTGGCCAGGATGGCGTCGCTGTGCTCCATGGTCAGTTTGAGCAGGTACGCTTCGTAGAGCAGCTTGGACAGTCTCGGCGGACCCAGGATTTCGAATGCGATGGCCTTGCCGTGCTCCGTTTCCAGCTGGGCCAGCCGGTTGAGGGCTGCCTGGCGCAGATGACCGCCGCGAAAGGTCGGTCCCGTTGCGGAAGCGTCCAGGGCGGCGACCACGTCAAGTCCGGTACTGCTGCCGACGAGCTCGCGCACCGCGTTTTCGGCCACGTCCTCGGGCGTTACCATCTGCATCAGCCCCGGGGCGGTGATCGCGGCGAACTCGTCGGCGCTGTAGAGGCCGTTCTCGCCCGTGTCGATGTAGACCCCCTGAAGTTTTTCACCGCAATCCGTCCCGAAGCGACCTTCGGGGACGAGGGAGGCAGCGTCCTGTGCAGAAACCGCCGCCTCGGGCGGGCAGTCATAGAGATCGATATCCCGGCCTCGCCGGCGTATCGGGCCGTAACCGATTTCGCGCCAGCCGATCAGGGCCGTTGGCTTTATTTCCTTGACGACCGTCGGACCGTCCGGGGTACGGGCCATCAGGAAGGTCAGCATGCTCTGCGCACCGGCCATCGCCGACTTGGATAATAAGAGCCGCGACGGTTTTTCCTCGCCGTGGGTGAAGGGGATGTTGAATCCCATCCCGCCCGTACCCGAGGTGCCAATCTTGACATAGCCGACGGTGGCGGCCCGGCGCATCGCCTCGTAGAGCAATTGCACATGGCGCACCAGTTGGGGAACCGAGAGTGACGCGATCAGGCTCTCGGCCTCGGTACGCCAGTCGCTGTCGGCAGACGAAGCCGCCAGGGACGCCAGACGCGAAGCCTGGTCGTAAATATTCTGGTAACTGACCGCCGTGGCCGTGTTCATGCAATCGATCACGGCGTCGGCGCCGATACCGTCGAGACCCGGGGCGGTGCCGGTAACAAGCTGCGCCAGGAAAGAGGCTGACAGGGTCTCCTCGTCGAGCGGATCCAGGATGTCGCGAATCAGGCGCTGTCGCAGGTCCGGGTCGGCCAGCACCGCGTCGCGCGCGCTGTTGCCGGCATCCTGCCACTCGGCGCGCAGGAACACGTCCCCCCAGACCGGCAGGATATTCGTGTCCTGGCCGCCGGATTCCGCCACCAGCTGCTCGGCCGCGCGCCGCGCCTTCGTTTCCCGCCTGGCCGCGACCACCAGCCTGGCGGGACGATACGGCAGCAGGCGCCGGCAAACCGCTATACCGACCATGCCGGCGCCACCCAACACCAGGATATTCTTGCCTTCGATATTCATCTCGTTTCCTCGTTCGCTTGCGCCTGCGAGTAAATTCGGCGCAGTTCGTGTTTCAGTACCTTGTTGACCGCGCTTTTCGGTAATTCGTCGACAAACACGAAACGGCGCGGAATCTTGTATCCGCCGATGCGGCTGCGGCAGTGTTCGATGAGTTCCTCGGGTGTCGGCGACCCGCCGGCCGCGGGCACGATGGCGGCCAGCAGCGCTTCGCCGAAAGCGTCGTCGGGAATGCCGATGACCGCGCATTCGTGAACCTGCGGATGCTGGTAGAGCGCGGATTCGACCTCCAGCGAATAAACCAGCTCGCCACCGGTGATAATCAGGTCCTTCTTACGATCGAGCAGGTACAGATAACCTCGTTCGTCCATGCGCCCGATATCGCCGGTGTAAAACCAGCCGTGGCGGAACGCCTCTGCTGTCGCATCGGGCCGTTTCAGATAGCCCCTGGCGACATTCGGGCCGCGCACGACGATTTCCCCCGGCTCGCCCGGCGGCAATTCACGGTCGTTACCATCGACGATCTTCATGTCCACGCCGGGCAACTGCCGGCCCACGCTGTGCAATAGTCTGTCGTCACCGCTGTCGATGGCCTGCCGGTGATCGTTCATCTCCAGCATGGTTAGCAGGGGCGCCGTTTCCGTCAGTCCGTAGGCCTGGATGAATTCAACGCCCGGGAAGCGTTGCAACGACCGCTGGATCCACTCCACGGCCATCGGTGACGAACCGTAAATCACCTGACGCAGGCTCGACAGGTCGTAACGGTCGAAATCCGGCTCCTGCAGCATCATGATGATCATCGTCGGCGTCAGTACGCTGCAGGTTACGCGATGTTGCTGAATGGCCTGCAACGCGGCCTGACCGGTGAATTCCGGCAGATAAAGATGCGCCGCGCCCGCCATGACCCACGGTGTCGACAGCAGGTCCGCCGAATGGAACATCGGCGCCACGTGCAGAAACAGGTCGTCGGCGCGGGGCCTGGCAAGGAAGGCGATCTGCAGCGCATTGAGCATGATGTTGGCGTGCGTCAGGCGAACGCCCTTGGCGCGTCCCGTGGTGCCACCGGTATAGACCAGCAGGGCATCGTCGGTTTCGGCCGCCTCGTGCACGGGCACCGGCTGCGCCTCGCCGAGTCGTTGCTCGTAGCGTTCCCCGTCCAGGGGAAGTACCCGGTCCTGCCATGGCACAAGCGCGCCACTTTCCATTAATGCCGCAAAGGGATCTTCCAGCGCGACCAGGCGGCATTCGGCATTGTCGAGAATATAGGCGATCTCCGGCGGTGCCAGGCGGTAGTTGACCGGTACCGGCACCAGGCCCGCCCAGTAGCCTCCGCGCATCAGTTCGGCGTTGCGGAACGAATTGTGTCCGATTATCGCGAAGTGGTCGCCCGGCTGCAGGCCGGACTCGAGCAGCAGCCCCGCACAGCGGCGTGCGCGCTCGGCGAATTCCGACCAACTGAAACGACCGCCCGCGGGATCCAGCATCGCGATGCGATCGCCGAACAACCGCCGGGTACGCTCGAGATTCGAGCCAAGGGTAAGCATACTGCTCTCCGTCGCATATCATTGCGTGTAGCAGCAGTATAAACACCCGATTTTCGAGCTGTTTGACCCACCTCAACTGCGCGGGTTGAAAAAACCTGTATCTATGAGGACATGAAGAAGGGGGGCGCGTGACAGATTTAATCTGAAAGTTCTGATCCCGAATTACATGGGTAAAACAGGTATACTGTTCCCCAAACTGCCGAGGAGTATGCAATTATGAACGATCCTACGATCACCCCGCCCGACGAGGTCGCCGCTATCGAGCGCCGCGGCTACGTCGTGTTTGCGGACGAATCGCTGCCGGCGGAATTTCGCGAGCGTTTCGACGGCGGGCGAATACCGGTTGCGTCGATTCGCCACGTGCGTCAGTGGGGTTTGCAGGTCGACGACGAGTTCGAGCTGGCAGGCCATGAACGAACCAGGGTTGCGGACGAAGAACTGTGGGAGATCAGCATTCGGGCCCGTGACGGCTCTACTTATGAAGTCAATGTCGCGCTGCTGCTCCCCGCGCCCGAGTGAATTAATTCCAGGGGCAGTCGAACCTCGGTGTTTCTGCGCTCCGGGCCTGTTCAACAGCAGCTCCTCGTTCTGGATCGGCGGAAATTCCGAGGCGTCGACGTACTTCGGGTATTCGTCCAGGTAGGGCAGGGGTCGTCGGCGCCCTCGAGTTTGCCGGGATCCATGAAATCCTTGATGGCCTCCGGTCCGCTAAAGACGTTTTTGTTCGTATGCATCTTTTATTCCTCGTGCCCGAATTGACGCCAACCGTTTACTCGATCCGGCGTGGAGGAGAATCCAGGTCTCGATTGCGGGGATGAAACGTCTCGCCTGCTGCTATGCGTGCTGCTTGCGCACCGCACCGGGCGGCATGCCCACCACGCGCTTGAATGCGCGGTTGAACGCGGGCTCCGACTGGTAGCCGACGCGCTCGGCAATTTTGGCCAGGGTGTCCGGGGTTTCGCGCAGCTCGCGATGCGCAAGCTGCATGCGCAGCCCGGTGAGATACTGGTGTACGGGTTCTCCAACCAGCGCGGTAAAACGCGCCGAGAATCCCGAGCGTGACATGCCGACTTCGCGCGCCAGCGATTCGACGCGCCAGTCGCGCTCGGGCTGTCGATGCATCAGCGACATCGCCTTGCCGATCTGGCGGTCGTGCAGCGCCGCGATCCAGCCGTGCTCAGCTTCACGCACGCTCTCGATCCAGGTGCGGATCGCCTGGATCACGAGAATATCGGCGAGCCGGGTAATCACGGTCTCGCTGCCCGGCAGGCGCTGCCGCGCCTCCTGCGCGATGAAACGAATCGTGCCGTGCAGCCAGCTGCCATCGTCCACGTGCGTGCGCAGCTGCAGCATCTCGGGCAACAGTCGGATCAGGCGGTCGGCCAGGTACGGATCGAAACGCACGCCGTAATAAGTCACCTGGGTCAGTCGACCCCCACCGCCGAAGCGCATGTTCTCGAAGCGGTCTCCGATGCGTTCGATCGGAATGTCTTCGAGCCACGTGGTCTTGTCGCCCGGGTTGCCGCGCAGTTTGTGCCGCCTGCCGCGAGGAATCAGCACCAGGCTGCCCTCGGGCATGAATACCGGCGTCTCGCCTTCGAGTTCGAGCCAGCAGTGCCCCGACGTCACCACTTCCACGTTCATCACGCCGGGTAATTCCGGCACCTCGATACCCCAGGGGTCGGTCAATTCCGCGTTGCAGTAGAGCACGCCGCTCAACTGCAGCAGCTGCAGTACCTCGCTGAGCGGATCGGAACTTGGCGGTAACTCCGGGTCGGTGCGCGGCGTTACCAGCCGGGGGTCAGTCACGAGTTTCACCCATATTTGGACGATTGGATAATTATTTTAGATATTTTGTGATTTTTTATCCAGTTTTCATGGCTCAGAATTCACTGCGTCGGCAAGTGAATCGCTTGCCCGTTTATAGAAACCCGAACAGGAGACTGGAAACATGAAAGATTCACCCATACTGATCATCGGCAAAAATGGTAAAACCGGCCTGCGGGTCGAGCAACGCTTGCAGGCGCTCGGTTACGCCACGCGCGGCGTATCGCGTTCGACCGCGCCCGCCTTCGACTGGGAAGATCGAGCTACCTGGCGTGCGGCCATGGCGGGAACCCGCTCGGCTTACGTCACCTTCCACCCCGATCTCGCGATTCCGAGCGCCGAGCAGACCATTCGCGACTTTGTCGCACTGGCTGCCGAACTGGGCTTGCAGCACCTGGTCCTGCTGTCGGGCCGTGGCGAAGACGGCGCACGCCGCGCCGAACTGGCGCTCGAGCAGGGCGGGCTCGACTGGAACATCGTTCGCGCCAGCTGGTTTATGCAGAACTTCAGCGAGAACTTCATGATCGAGGGAATTTTGAACGGCGAGCTGGCGTTGCCGGCAGGCGATATCGTCGAGCCCTTCATCGACATCGACGACATCGCCGAGGTCGCGGTCGCGACGCTGACCCGCCCCGAGCTGCGCAACCGCGTCTTCGAGGTCAGTGGTCCGCGTGCGATGACTTTTGCCGAGTGCGTGGCGGCCATTTCAGAAGCGACGGGTTATCCGGTGAAGTACACGCAGATCCCGATCGAGGATTTCGTCGACGGCTTGCGCGTCCAGGGTGCACCGGAGCCCCTGTTGTGGCTGATGCGCGAACTTTTCACCGTGGTGTTCGACGGCCGTAATTCGAGCCCGACCGGCGGCGTCGAAGAGGCGCTCGGGCGCCCGGCGACCGATTTCAGTGAATACCTGCGCAAGGTCATGGCGACCGGCGCATGGGAGCGCAGCGGCATGCAGCAGCAGGCCTGAATTCTATTTTAACCATCAATCACTTTTCTGGAGAACTCAGATGAAAACCAGACTGGCAAAAACTCAAAAGGTGCTCCTGCTGATTGCAGGGGCGTTGCTGCTCCTGGTCAGCGGCTTTATCCTGGCTGCGCCTGCCGAATTTTACGCGGCGAATAACATCGAACTCGGCGCGAACGTGAGCCTGCTCAACGAGCTCAAGGCGCCGGCCGGGCTGCTGCTCGCGGCGGGCCTGTTCATGATCGGGGCCATCTTCGTACGCCGCCAGGCCGACACGGCCCTTTGGCTGGCGACGCTGATTTACCTGTCCTATGCCGGCTCGCGTTGCGTGAGCATGGCATTCGACGGCGTGCCCGCGGCGGGCCTGGTGCAGGCCGCGGCGCTCGAGGGCGTCGTCGGTCTGGCGTGCCTCGCGGTCCTCGCGATGCGCCGGATTCCGGCGCACAAGGTCGCCTGATGTGCGACTCACTGATTACGCCAGCGCTTGTTCAGGCTCAATCACCCGCGAGGCGAGTGCGCATGCGTGCGATGGTTTTCTCGAGTTCTTTGGCCGCGCGATTGCGCACCAGTGCCGTCGGAATCAGGAAGCCGACATCGACGTAGGATTCGTAGACGATTTCATGCAAGTCCTCGCGCGGGCCCGGCAGGATCATCCAGGCGCCGGAAATCACGCGAAAGTCCCCGCCGGTGCGACGCCAGGTGATCAATTCGTAAGGCCGTACGTAATCTCTCTGCAGCGTGTAAGCGAAGGTGAGGATCCAGGCCTTGATCGTATAGCGTACCCGTGCACCGCGTTCGTCTTCGTCGATGATTTCGATATGGCGCAATCCCCTGAAGGTTTCCCTGAAGCGGTCGTAATCGGTCAACAGCGCCCAGATGGCCTTGCGGGAGGCTTGCAGATGGAAGGTTGCGCGAAGTCCGTGGACACCCTGATCGTTGGTTACGTCCTCGATCAGGATCGCTTCTTCCGTGGCCGCAGCTTCGACGGGTGTGAGCGCCACCCCGACGAGCAGCAGAACGAGAGAAAAGCCCGCGCGCTGAATTTTATCGTTCACCCAGTACCCCTGTAATTCAGGGGACAGTATATCTATAAAGCGGCCTGCATCCGATGCACTGGATTGAGCGCCTGCCCGTGGCGGCGATACTCGAAGTGCAGGTGATAGCCCGTGGTCCTGCCCGAACGGCCGACCCGGGCGATGACTTCGCCCTGCAATACACGCTGCCCCGCCGCGACCAGGTTGCGATCGTTGTGCGCGTAAACGGTTTCGATTCCCCGCCCGTGATCGATCACGATTGTCTTTCCATAACCATTCTTATTGCCGGAGAACTTCACGCGGCCGTCGGCTGCGGCATGAATCGGGGTTCCGCGCGGCGCTCTCAGGTCGATACCGCTGTGCAGCCGGCCGCGGCGGTTACCGAAATGCGACGACACCTCGAATTGGCGCAACGGCCAGATAAATTCGGACGAGCTCAGCTGGATGTCTTGCGGCGGCTGTTCGAGCTGTTCACGGTAACCCGGTTCGCTGGTAGCAATATCGTGGACCGGTTGTTGCGACGGAATCGACAGACGCATGCCGGGCTGCAGCTTCCCCGAATTGGCCCATGGGTTTGCGCGTCGCAATTGCCGCGGCGTGGTTTCGAGCAGGAAGGCGATCGAATCGACATTGTCACCGGGCTGGACGATGTAGTAACGATCCGAAGATTCCTGGGTATACGGCTGGAACGGCGCGCAGGCACCGAGTGCAAGCGCCATTATAAAGGTCGTCGTATGTTTTAGCAGCGAGATAATGACCCGGCAGCCTCGTTGTAGTTTGAAACCAGGTCCCATCCTGGCGATGGGGGCTTATTGTTGCGGTACCGGTGCCGCCGATAAATCCGGCATCGGGCACC
>JAASSH010000585.1 GCA_021767985.1 Gammaproteobacteria bacterium
CCCGAGCAGTGGGATGCGGTACTGCGTACCAATCTGGATTCGGCTTTCAACGTTACCCGCCATGTCGTCGACAAGATGTCGGAAAACGGATTTGGCCGAATTGTTAATATCTCTTCTGTCAACGGTCAAAAAGGGCAATTCGGACAGGCCAACTATTCTGCCGCCAAGGCCGGGCTGCACGGATTTACCAAGGCGGTCGCACAGGAGCTTGCCGCCAAGGGAGTCACGGTGAATTCCGTATCTCCGGGCTACGTCAAAACCGAAATGACCGATGCAATTCCCACAGAAGTGCGCGAATCCATCATCCAGCAGGTGCCGATGGGACGCATGGCGTCACCCGACGAAATCGCTTACGTCGTCAGTTTCCTGACCGACGATCGCAACACTTACATGACCGGCGCTAACCTGCCGGTCAACGGCGGCATGTACATGACCTGACTGTCATCGCAATCCGGTATTCGTGGTTTAAAAGACGGGCTTCGAGGCCCGTCTTTTTTTTAGCCCGGGAATGCGATATCACTCGACGAACATCGAACATTACGTTTCTGCGTTTGATCAACCGAACCTGGGGAGAATTTTATTGAAGGTATGCCCCGGGCAAGCGGCATTTATGTTGCAGTGCACAATAAATTATGCTACGCTGAAATCCTTTTATAATTTAACGAGTTACCACCATGAGCGAAGAGAATTCCTGGGCCGACCAATGGCTCAAGGCGCAACGGCAGTTCGTCGATGCCTGGAGCGATATGGCCAAATCAGGCGGCACCGGAAGCAACGCCAGTCAATCTGATCTTTGGGCGCAGAGTTTCGACATGTGGCGCAAGGCCTGCGAGGGCCAGACCCAGCCCGACATGGAGCTGGCATTGCGCAAGTGTATGGATATGGGCAGGGAATACTTCGCCATGGCCGAGCAGGTCAGCAAGAGCCTGACCCAGGGCGCCAATCCGGTCGAAGCCATCAATCAATGGCTGGAGCAAATGAAACAATCGCTGCAGCAGTTTAGCGGCATGCCAGGCTTCAATGGCGCCGGTGTTAACGACTTCATGAAACAGTGGTTTACCCCGAACGCGAGCTGGCAGGATATGGTGGCCGAGCTGACGCCGATGAACCAGGCGTTCTGGCAAATGCCCGGCATCAATACCTCGGTATTCAACCTCGGTGAAATGGTCGACCCGCTCGGCAAGGTGCTGGAAGCGCCGGGTATCGGTTACTTTCGTGAACCGCAGGAGAAACAGCAGAAAGGCCTGCAACTCGCGCTCGACTACCAGGAAGCCAATTTCAAATTCAACCAGGCCTTTCTGCGCGTCGCGCTCGAATCGATCCAGGGCTTTCAAAAGCGCCTGCTGGGACTGGACGGCGACGGTATGCCCAGGTCGCTGCGCGAACTCTACGACCTGTGGGTCGAAGTCAGCGAGGAGCATTACGCCGAATTCGCGATGAGCGAGGAATACCAGGCGCTATACGGCGACATGGTCAACCGGCTGATGATCATGCGACGCCACTACAGCGAGGTCGCCGACGATATGCTGCGTTCGATGAACCTGCCCAATACGCGTGAAATAGACACCATGCAGGAACGCCTGCAGCAGCTGCGCCGCGATAACTTCGCTCTGAAAAAGGAGCTCAAGGAAATCAAGGCAATGCTGGGCCAACTGACCGCCGGGGCCGCGACCGTCGCAAAGCCGAAACCGGAACCAGCCGCGAAGGCCGCGCCCGCCGCAAAGCCGAAACCGGCGGCAAAGTCGGCGCCAGCCGGCAAAGCCAAGCCAGCAGCGAAATCAGCACCGGTCCGCAAGCGAGCCGCAGTGAAAAAAGCCGCCGCCAAGAAAGCCAAAGTAACCAGAGCCAAAGCAGGAGCCTGATTCGATGAATAATATTCCGTTTCGTTCCGACCAGGTGGTCGAAGAACTGGTGCAGTTCAACCAGAACCTGAGCAAGGGCGTCAAGAACCTGCTCGACGCGGAAGAAATATCCGCCGGCGTTACCCCGCGCGAAGAGGTTTACGCCGAAGACAAGCTCAAGCTATATCGTTACCAGCCGTCGACCGGCGTGGTACAAAACAAGATTCCGACCTTAATCGTCTACGCGTTGGTCAATCGTCCTTACATGGCCGATATCCAGGAAAATCGTTCTACCATCCGGGGCTTGCTGGATACCGGCCAGGACGTGTACCTGATCGACTGGGGCTACCCGGACCGCGCCGACAAGTACCTGACGCTGGACGACTACATCAATGGCTACATCGATCGCTGCGTCGACGTCATGCGCGAACGCCACGGTGTCGACAAGATCAACATTCTCGGCATCTGCCAGGGCGGCGTATTCAGCCTGTGCTACACCACGCTGCACCAGGACAAGGTCAAAAACCTGGTGACCATGGTTACCCCGGTGGATTGCAAGACCCCGGATAACATGCTGAGCCACTGGGTGCAGCAAATGGATATCGATGCCATCGTCGACGCCATGGGCAACCTGCCCGGCGAAATGCTCAACTGGACATTCCTGAACCTGAAACCCTTCCAGCTGATGGGCCAGAAA
>JAASSH010000586.1 GCA_021767985.1 Gammaproteobacteria bacterium
AAAGAAGCTGCTGCGCGCCGCTCGATGCTTTTTTGATTTATGTGAATCTGTCGGTTGCACCGACGCAGCAGAATTTGTAAATTTCGCATCATGCTGAATATGCAGTTCGACAAAACCGTGATCGTCAATACCGCCGAGATGGAGTGGGAGGCGAGCCCGATGGCGGGCGTATGGCGCAAGCCGCTGGCGCGCGAAGCCGCCGAGCATGGGCATACCACCAGCGTCGTGCGTTACGACGCGAATTCGCGTTTCTCGGCGCACCCGCACCCGAAAGGCGAAGAGATCTTCGTCCTCGACGGCGTGTTTTCGGATGAAAACGGCGACTATCCAGCCGGCACCTATATTCGCAACCCGCCTGGTTCTTCGCACGCTCCCTTCAGCGAACAGGGTTGCGAGCTGCTGGTCAAGCTCGACCAGTTCGATCCGCTCGACGACATCAGCCTGCGCATCGATACCAATTCGACCGCCTGGCTGCCGGGCGAACACGACGTCAGGGTGATGCCGCTTTACTACTACGAAACCGAAATGGTTGCCCTCTACAAGTGGCCCGCCGGCGCGCGTTACGATCAGCACCAGCACTTCGGCGGCGAAGAGGTTTTCGTATTATCCGGTACCCTGTTCGACGAGTACGGCGAGTACCCGCCAGGCACCTGGATACGCTACCCCCATAACAGCGAGCATTACCCCTACGTCGAAGAAGAAACCGTCATCTGGATCAAAACCGGCCACCTGCTTCCTTAAATACCCTCGAATCGGGTAAACTTTGCCCCGGATTCAGACTCTAATCTGCGCTGGATGCGCACTTCATTAAAATTATTACCCGGCTGAGAGGTTAATTCTTGTCGCAACAGGAAATATTGAATTTAAAGCAGGCGGTAAGCTCCAAGATTATCGGTCAGCAGGGCCTGATCGAGCGCTTGCTGATCGCGATTCTCGCGGACGGACATTTACTGGTCGAAGGTGCGCCCGGGCTCGCCAAGACGCGAGCGATCAAGGTACTGGGCGAGGGCATCGAGGGCGATTTCCATCGCGTGCAGTTCACCCCGGACCTGCTGCCCGCCGACCTGACCGGCACCGAGATTTACCGCCCGCAGGACGGCAGTTTCAAGTTCCAGCGCGGGCCGCTGTTCCATAACCTGATCCTCGCGGATGAAATCAATCGCGCCCCGGCCAAGGTGCAGTCGGCGCTGCTCGAGGCCATGGCCGAACGCCAGATCACCGTCGGCACCGAGACTTACCCGCTGCCGAAAATTTTCCTCGTCATGGCGACGCAAAATCCGCTCGAACAGGAAGGCACCTACCCGCTGCCGGAGGCGCAACTCGATCGATTTCTGATGCACGTGCGTGTCGACTACCCGTCCGGTACCGACGAAAAGTCGATTCTTGCGCTTACCCGCGACGAGGCGCGTTCCAGCTTCGATAGCAGCGCGCCGCCCGCGGTGATCAGCCAGCAAAGCCTGCTCGACGCGCGCGACGCGGTGCTCGAGATTCACCTCGACGAAAGCCTCGAGGATTACATTATCGAAATCGTGCTCGCCACGCGCAGCGCCAGCCGCTACGGCGAAGAACTCGGCAGCTGGATTCAGCACGGCGCCAGCCCGCGGGCCACGATGGCGCTGGACCGCTGTGCGCGTGCCTACGCCTGGCTCGACAACCGTGATTTCGTGGTGCCGGAAGACATCCAGCTGATAGCGCCCGACGTGCTGCGTCATCGCATCATCCTGAGTTTCGAGGCCGAGGCCGAAGGCAGGACCGCCGATAGCTGCATCGATGAAATCCTGGCGCGGGTCGCCGTGCCTTAAGCGGGACAGGTCATGGAAACAGGCGACGATATCGTCCGCGTTAAACAGTCCACCCTGATTGGCCTGAATCGCGACGCGCTCGGCCTGCCGTTGCTGTCGAACACGGTCAAGGCGCAGATGGCGGGCGGACACCTGTCGGCCCTGCGCGGGCGCGGCATGGAATACCACGAATCGCGGCCCTACCAGCCGGGCGACGATATTCGAGCAATCGACTGGCGCGTTACCGCGCGCAGCGGCTCGACCCATACCAAGATTTACCGCGAGGAACGCGAGCGCCCGGTGTTGTTATGGCTGGACCTGTCGCGTTCGATGTTTTTCGGCACCCGCACCTGCTTCAAATCGGTGCTGGCGGCGAAACTCGCCGCGCTACTGGCCTGGAGCAGCGTGCAGCACGGAGACCGCCTCGGCTACCTGGTGTTTTCCGAGCAGCAACATATCGAGTCGCGCCCGGCGCGCGGTAAGCACAAGGTACTCAATTTCATTCAGCAGCTGGTCGCCCACCCCGCCTGGGAGCGAGACGACAGTGTCGAGCGCGATCCGAAAACCGGTCTCAAGGCGTTGATGCGCCTGCGCCAGGTAACGCGCCCGGGCAGCCTGGTCATCCTGTTCAGCGATTTCCGTTTCGTCGACGCGGACTGCCGCGCGCAGTTGGTCGAGCTGGCGCGACACAACGACGTCGTCATGATTCATACCTATGATCCGTTCGAGCGCAGCCTGCCCGATGGCGGCTATT
>JAASSH010000165.1 GCA_021767985.1 Gammaproteobacteria bacterium
GGTAACGCCTGAACCTGTTATCAATTGTGAACGGGCGAAACTGCGGTCCATCCCCTGAGGTTTCGCTGTCGGTTATCGTGCTTGCTGCAGGGGTTGAAACATACGCCGGTATTGTCCCGGCGCGAGCCCGGTCAGGCGCTTGAACAGGCGGCGGAAAAACGAGATATCGAGGTAACCGACCGCTTCGCTGACCTCGTCGATCGGCAACTCGCCCTGTTCGAGTAACCGCTTGGCTTCCTCGATGCGCAGGTTCTGCAGGTATTCGATCAGGGTACTGCCGGTGGCCGCCTTGAAACGCCGTTTCAGCGAACGCTCCGGCACGTCGATTTCTTCGAGCAATTGCCGGATGGCGTCGATCTCGCGGAAATGCCCGGTGAGCCAGTTTTCACAACGTTTTGCAGTCGAATCGGCGTGCGGGGTGCGGCGCACCAGGCCGGTATAGGGCAGCTGTCCTTCCGGGTGCCACTTGAGTAAATACACCTTGGCGATATGCAACGCATCTCCCGGGCTCGCGTGGCGCGCGATGATGTGCAGCGCGAGATCGTGCCACGACGTGGTGCCGCCGGCGGTAACGATGCGGCCGGTATCGTCGGCGTAGACCAGGTTCGAGGCGGGATCGAAGCGGACTTTCGGATATTGAGTTCGGAACAGGTCCGCGTAACCCCAGTGCGAGGTCGCGGCGCGGCCGTCGAGCAGCCCGGTTTCGGCCAGCAGGATCGATCCCGAACAGGCCGAGTAGAGTTCAACGCCCTCGGCGTATTTGCGCCGGAGCCATTCGATCAGCGTCGGGTAGCGGCCGCGCAGCGAGTCGTCGGGCCCCACCCAGATCTCGGGCAGTATCACGATGTCAGCGGTCGGATCGTCGGCAATCGAGACCTGGGGATTCACCGGGATGCCGTGGCCGCAGGTGAACGCCTGCTCCAGCGGCGACAGGATACGCACGCGAAAGCACTTGCTCTCGTCCCCGCTGCGCACCAGCGTTTGCCACAGGTTGCCGGTGGCGGACAGCACATCGACCATGCCGTAGAGCGCCGAGCCTGCGGTTTCCGGTAGCGCAAGTATCAGCACATTTATGGGTTTTTCAGCATTTTTTTTCATAAAGATTATAAAATAATGGCATAAATAGCGTGTTTTAGTCATTTATGCATCTTATACGTTGCTTGTCAATCACTGATCATATGTCCACCCCGACGAAACAACGATTGCGGGGTTTCCGATTAACGCAACAGGAGCAAACCAATGACTCAAAGCAACACGCAACAACAAAACCCTCAAACCAGGGCAGCCAATGTCGTCAACGGCGTCGATCTCGAGGTGCTGGGCAGCACCGTCGGTGCGGTCCAGGCCGAGCCCTCGCTGGGCGCATGCCACTTTCGCGCCAGCAATACCTGGGTGGACGGCGCGCGCAACGAAACCCGGGTGAGTGGTTTCTACGGCGCGGCGCAGGAAATCGCGCACCGCCAAACGTTCACGATGATTGCCGACGAACCCCCGATCCTTGCGGGCAACGATGACGGCGCCAATCCGGTGGAACACTTGCTGCACGCGCTGGCCTCGTGCCTGACGACGGCGATGGTAGCCCACGCGGCCGTGCGCGGGATTCGCATCGAGGCGATGGAAAGCGAGCTCGAGGGCGATCTCGACCTGAACGGCTTCCTCGGGCTGAACCCGAAAACGCCGAAGGGTTACACCGACATCCGCGCGAAATTTCGCGTCGATGCGGCCGAGGGCGATATCGAAGCCATACGCGAGCTGGCCAGCTATTCGCCGGTGTTCAACACGCTCACCAACGGCGTCAACGTCGACGTCGAAGTGGCGCGTAAATGATGCCAGGGGTTTTATCAGCTGCCGGCAGACCGATGACTGGTCTGCCGGCCTGGCCCAGGCCCTTTTTGAAGTTCGCTTAGGAGAAGCATGATGAAATGTTCAACTTACCAGGCAGTCAGTGTGCCGGCAGGTCCGGCTTTTCAGGGATTTGATGATTCGTTTGCGGAGACCGGTGGACCGGTAGGCAGCGCAGAACTTGAAAGGTCGGCGGCCGGCGAATCATTGTTCGAAAACTTCGTCGACGAGGTCGACGCCTGGGCCCGTCGCGCGCTCGCGGCGAACGGATTCGGGGACTATCTGTGATAAACCAACCGGGATAACACTATCCCGCCGCTAAGCGGGATAGCGTTTTCTCTTTGCCGTTTTGCCGCTATCGAATTATTTAGCGCAATTACCCCGCTAGGCCGCCCTGGCCGAGCGAAGGCCGGGGTGCTCGTAATCCGTTTGCAGCCGTTGGAAGCTGCCGTCCGAAAAAACGAGCGGAGCCGGTGAGTGGCGTGCATATTCACGAATTTCACCGATCAGCATGGTGTGATCACCCAAATCAAACGAGCGATACAAATCGCATTTGAACCAGGCGCAGCCGCCGGCGATGGCCGGTACCCCCTCGCTGTCGGATTCGATGTCGCGAAACTTGTCGGCACCGCGCGTGGCGAAACGCAAGGCCAGTTCCGCCTGGTTTTCCGCGAGTACCGTGATACAGAATTTCCCGGTGTTGACGAAAGTCTCGTAGCTGGCCGCGTCGCGGTCGATACACCACGAGACCAGCGCGGGCGCAAGCGATACCGAGCTGAAGCTGTTGATGGTCATGCCGACGGGCCTGCCGTCGGCTCCCGGGGCGGTCACGATCGCGACGCCGGTAGTATAGCGCCCCAGCGCGTGGCGTAGCTCGCGGCGGGCATCGTCGTGTGTATGGTTTTTACTCATATCTCCGCTCCACTCTCAATTTATCGGATCGAGACCCAGGCAAGTCCTGCCCGAGAACTCGTATTGCCGGCGGTATGGCAGCGGATGGAAATGGCAGGCCTTCACGTCGCGCTGAATCCGTTCCATCGGGTGGCCTTTGAAAAAGCCCGCGCCGCCGACGATTTCAGCCGCGAGTTCCACGGTTTTCATAATCGCGGTCGCGGCCAGGGTCTTGCGCGCGAGGATATCGCTGGCGAGCTGGTTGCTCGGCGTGAACCCGTGGATGTGGTTGAGCCGAACCATGTCGTCGAGCGTGATCCCGGCCAGGGTGTGCTGGTTCAGCATTTCGCCGACGGTCGCTGCCAGCGCCTCGGGCCGCTTCGCCGCGGCCCTGGTCGCGAGTTCGACCGCGGCGTCGGCGAGGCCGGCGTAGGCGGACATGATCAACGGCATCGCGGTCGGCAGGATCACGTTCCACATCGGGTGCCATTCACCCGCTGGCCGCCGCGCGACGATCGCCTCGTCGGGCACGAACACGTTTTCCAGGGTTACGTCGTTGGAACCGGTCGCGCGCATGCCGAGCGTGTTCCAGTTGTCGTGCCGCGTGATGCCCTCGCTGGCGAACGGAATCGCGAAGTGTAATACCTCGGTGCCGTCTTCGCCCTCGAAGTTGGCGCTGGTGACGAATACCTGCGCGCCGGGGCTGCCGCTGACGAAATGTTTGTGCGCGGAAACCCGGTAGCCGCCGTCGACTCTTGTCATTTCGCCGGACGAGGCCAGCCAGTCGTTGGCGCCGGTGCCGGCGATGACCAGATCGTTATCGGCGATCTTTTTCAGCGTGGCGGTTGCCTTTTCGTCACCGCGCAGGTGCTTGAATACATTGAGTGCAACCGGGTGGGTATGCATCGAATAAGACAGCGCGGTCGCGCCGCAGTAGCGGCCGAGTTCGCGGATCACCGCGGCGACTTCGGCGTAAGCCGCGCCGCCACCGCCGAGCTCCTGTGGTATGCACAGCTTGAACAGCCCGTGTTCGCGCAGCGCGGCGTAGTTGTCGTGGACGAAGGCATTGTCGGCGTCGTTTTTCGCGGCCGCCGCGGCGAATTGCGCGCCGAGCTCGGCGGCCAGGTCTTTCCAGGTTTTTTCGACTCGTGGTTTCATTTGTATTGCTGTATTCATGTTCGACTCCATAGGGATTGATCGGGTTTAAACGTTATGATCCAGTCCGGCGTAAAACAAACAAGTACAACTTTTGTACTGGATCTTGTATCTTGTCTGCTTACAGTAGGGGTATGTTTTCAACGATCGCGCTCGGCAACAAGTACAATATTTGTACTGGCTGCGCGCGACTGGAGGAGGAATCCGATGAAAGGTTATAGCCAGTTTTGCCCGGTCGCCAAGGGCGCGGAAATCTTTAACGAGCGCTGGACCCCGTTGATTATCCGCGAAATGATGTGCGGCAGCCGGCGCTTCAACGACCTTAAGCGCGGTAATCCGATGATGTCGCCATCGCTGTTGTCGCAAAGGCTCAAGTTCCTGGAGGCGGCGGGGGTCGTCGAAAAAATTACCCGCAAAGGCGAAACGGCGGAGTACGCCCTGACCGAATCGGGCCGCGATCTCGGCGAGGTGGTTACGCGGCTCGGCCTGTGGGGTCTCAAGTGGGCGCGCAGTCGGCTGACCCGGGATGATTACGATCCCAACCTGCTGATGTGGGATATCCGCCGGCGCATCGACACCAGTGGTTTCCCGGACCGACGGGTCTGCATCAGTTTCATGTTCCGCGACATGCCCTCGAGCCGCAGGGCTTACTGGTTGGTGGTCGATGACGGCGAGGTCGATCTGTGCATGAAGTTTCCGGGCTTCGACGTCGACCTGGCGTTTATCACCACGTCGAAAACGATGGCGGATATATGGATGGGGCACACGACGATCAGGAAAGAAAACCGCAGCGGCAACCTGACACTCGAAGGCAGCAGGGAACTAAAAAAGAATATCGACGACTGGTTTACCTACAGCGTGTTTTCGGATCCCGAGGCGCTGCGCGCAAGCCTGTCCTGAGCGCGCTGGCCTTTTCGCACCAGCCTGCCGCGGGCAGGCGTATCCGTCCTGCTGCAAGCGCAAGATCTCCGCGTCCGCCATCGGCGCCAGGGTGACAAATTCGGGGAAGTCGGCTTCATCGAATCCCTGCAGCCTTGCCGAGGCGCCGCAGAGCCTGAGAAAGGGGTCGGTGACAAATGAATCTCGTTCTCAATTTGCGAATGATACTCATTTGTCACCGACCCTTTACTCGACACGAATTTCGGAATTCCGGGGACAGTATGCCCAATTCACTATGCACGGCCTGGAATCGGAATTGCCGAAATTAAGTATACTGTCCCCCGAATTGCGCGCCGCGGCGAACCCAGTCCACGCCGGAGCCGACCAGGAACATGGTGGCGTCGAAATCCATACCGATGCCGCCGTTGGCGACACCCCAGGCCACGGACGCACGCTCGTTGTCGAATCGGTGGGTGACTACTATTACCAGTTTCTTTTTGTCTGACATCGTGACTTTCCTCATCGATTTTCGCCTCGAAGGCGGTGGTAAATTTCAGTAACGAATGCCCGGGCCACTCGCGCCAGTCGTTTCTCCGCTACTGCCGGGATATACTCGCGCCATTGCTGGCGGGTATGGCAATAGAATGCGCGGCCTGCGTCTTTTTACCCCGCTCACCCCGGTCAGTTTTACGTCTATTTTTCGTCTATAATGGAGCGCCGTGGTAGAAATCGTGCAATTTAACGTGATGGGCCCGTTCGAGGCTAAGGGCCCCGATGGTGAATCCGTCGCGTTCAGTCACCGCAAGGTCAGGGCGCTGCTGGCCTATCTCGCCGTCGAGCGTTCACGTCCGCTGGCGCGCGAACGCCTGGCAACGCTGCTTTGGTCGCGCACGGGGGATGAGCGCGCTCGGCACAACCTGCGCCAGGCACTGTCCAGGATTCGCGGCTACTGCCCCGACCTGATCGATACGGCCGACGACGGCATAACACTGGTGCCCGCGGCCTGTTCTGTCGACGCGATCTCGTTTACCGAGCTCGCGCGTTCCGACGACGTCGCGGATTTACAGCGCGCACTCGAGCTTTTTCGTGGCGATTTGCTCGCGGATTACCATTCTA
>JAASSH010000166.1 GCA_021767985.1 Gammaproteobacteria bacterium
CGTCGTTCGCTGACATATTGTTCCAGGGACTGGCGTTTCGAGGGCGCCATTTCGGGCGGCCGATACTCGGCCAGTTTCTGACGATATACCGCGTTAGCGCGTTGGTAAGCGGTTAATCCGCCGTTCTCACTCCAGGTTTCGAAGTTACTCCAGTCGGAAACCAGCGGCGCATAAAACGCGGTGGTGTAGTGGGCCATGGTATGCGCGGTGCCAAAGAAATGCCCACCGTGCCCGGCTTCACGAATCGCGTCCAGCGCCAGTGTCGACTCATCCACCTTTAGCGGGGTCAGGGTCTCCCGCATCATCTGCAGCATATCGACGTCGATAATAAACTTTTCAAACGAGGCGCAAAGCCCGCCCTCGAGCCAGCCAGCGGCGTGCTTGATAATCTGCGCATGCCCCATCACCGCACCCCAGAGCGACATTTGCGATTCCCAGGCGGCCTGCGCGTCGACGCAGTTCGACGCGTTGGTATTGGAAGAGCGGAACGGAATGCCGTAGCGCCGCGCGAGCTGCCCGCTGGCCCAGGCGGCGCGGGTGTACTCGGGCGTGCCGAAGGCCGGTGAACCGCTGCGCATGTCGGCGTTCGAGGTAAAGCCGCCGTAAACCATCGGCGTACCCGGGTTCACGATTTGCGATAACGCGATAACGCCCAGCGCTTCGGCGTTTTGCTGCGCCAGCGCGCCGGCCAGGGTAATCGGACACATCGCGCCCGACAGCGTAAAGGGCGTAACGATAACCGGCTGACCGTACTCGGCCATCTCGATCAGGCCGTCCAGCATGGGGCCGTCGACACGTAGCGGGGAATTGGTATTCACCACGCTGTTGACGCTGGGCTCGCGCTTCAGCGTCTCGAGATCGACGCCGCGCGCGATCGCGGTCATCTGTATGCCGTCCATGACGCGGCCACCGCCCAGGCAATACAGCGAAAATGCGCGATCGGTCAGGGTGAAAGCCGCCAGGGTCGCATCCAGGTGGCGGGTATCGGGCGGTATATCGATCGGCTCTACCGGGTAACCGCTGAAGAAATCGATAACGTCGAATTCCTGGGCCAGACGCAGGAAATTGGAGTAGTCCTCGAAGTTCCCGGTGCGCCTGCCGCCTTCGAGGTCGGAACTGTTGGGCGCGCTGGCGACGGTGGTAAAGTTGATCGCGTTGCGCCCCACCAGCCGATTGCGCTCGGGATTGGGCGCATGCATGATAAATTCAGACGGTACGCTCGCAATTCTTTCCATGACCCTGGTTCGATCGAGGTATACCCGCTGCGTATCCCAGTCCACCCGCGCACCGTCCTGCTGGTAAATCTCGAGTGCCTTTTCATTCAAAATTTCGAGTCCGATATCCTCGAGAATGCGCATCGATGCGTCATGAATCATATCCAGCGATTCGGAGTCGAGCGCCGCGATCGGCTCGTAGGGATTGAACAATTGCTGCACTTTCGGTTTAACGACTGGATCGCTGTCAGCACTACGGTTTCGAGCTCTTCTTCTGGTCATTGCAGGCTCCTCGGCAGGAAGCGTCGATATTATTTGAGCCGTTATTAATTGTCTATCCATGTCAGGTCAGAATTCCCAAACAAGCGTGTTCACTTCCACAAACCATGCTGGCAGTCAGAATTAGCTGGTTTTTGCGGCAAGGTGAGCATACCTTGTAGCTTTATGAGTGCAGACCGATTCATCGCCTGCGGCATGTATGCCCCGAACCAGGATACGAGAAACGCCTGGCAGGCTGTTTTCGATGAGACTATCCCGTTAATCGACGAGGATATCAACTTGCGATCGCAACTGGTTTTTGACGGCAATGAGGCCGTGCTGCGCGACCGGGATCTGCTCATCGGGCATACCTGTGGCTACCCGTTGATGACGCGCCTGCATGACGCGCTAACGCCGCTTTGCGTGCCCTGTTTTGACGTGCCGGGTGCAAGCGGCAGGTACTATAGCAGCCAGTTCATCGTACCGTCGGATTCCCCGATCGAATCCCTGCAACAGTGTCGCGGGAAAACGGTCGCGATAAATGGCAGGGATTCGAATAGCGGCATGAACGTCCTGCGCCACGCGCTGGCCAGGCTGGGCGCGCGTCCGCATTACTTTGCCGAGACCTGCATCACCGGGAGTCACCGAGCCAGTCTCGAGGCGGTAGCATCGAACAGGGCCCAGCTGGCCGCCATCGACTGCGTTTCCTACCAGTTGATCGCCGATCAGAATCCCGACCTGATTGCCGCGGTAAAAATCATCGGCCAGAGTGAACAGACCTGCGGTCTGCCCCTGGTCATGCCGAAAACAGGCTATTCCCGACAGCAAAAAGAAACCTGGATTGCCGCGCTCAACCAGGGCCTGACACGGGCGCCGAGCGCGGCCAGGAATACACTCCACCTGGAGCGTTTCGAAAGCGTCGAACTGAAAGATTATCAATCCATCGTCGAGCTCGAAAAATTTGCGCTCGAATCCGGTTACGCGGATCTGAATTAGTCGTTGCTGAGACACTGGCGCTCTACTAAACTCCGCGCAACTTTCTGACTGGCAGTCGGCCACTACACGAGAACACAGACGATGTGGAAAGACCTTGGCGCCTCCTGGGCGATACTCCTCGGCGTCGGCTTCATGATGCTGGCCAACGGACTGCAGGGCACTCTGCTTGGGGTGCGTGCCGGCATCGAGGGCTTTTCGACATTCTACACCGGCATCATGATGTCGGGTTACTTCATCGGTATGTTTATCGGCTCGATGCTGGCACCCGTGCTCGTCAACCGGGTCGGCCATATCCGCGTGTTTTCGGCGCTGGCCTCGCTGGCGTCGATTTCGATCCTGTTTCACGGCGTTTATATCGATCCCTGGCTGTGGATGATGATGCGCGTCATTACCGGCATCAGCTTCGCCGGATTTTATGTCGTCACCGAAAGCTGGCTGAACGATCGCGCCAGTAACGAGACCCGTGGCAAGGTTCTGTCGGTTTACATGGTTATCGTCACCGGTAGCATGGGCGCCGGCCAGTTCCTGCTGAATATTGCCAAACCCGACGCCATCGACCTGTTCATTCTGATTTCGGTCATCATCTCGTTCGGGCTGATCCCGATTTTACTCACAGCGAAACCCGCGCCTAGTTTCAATACCTCGTCGAAAATGTCGATTATCGAGCTCTACCGGGCGTCTCCGCTGGCTTTGATCGGCAATTGCCTGACCGGCATGGCGCATGGCACCATCTTCGGCCTGGGCGCCATTTATGCGTCCCAGGTTCTGGTGGATCTGAAACTGATATCGCTGTTCATGGCCTGTTTCCTGATCGGCAGCCTGGCATTCCAGTGGCCGGTCGGCCACATTTCGGACCTGGTCGGTCGGCGCGGCGTGATGGCGGGTCTGTCGCTGATTTCGATTGTGTGCAGCATACTGGCGGTGGTAATCAGCAAGGACAGCCTGGTTTTCTATCTGGTCATCGTCGCCCTCGGCGGCGCCGCGATGCCGATGTATTCGATTTGCATCGCCTACGCCAACGATCGCCTGGAGCCGCATCAAATCGTCGGCGCCAGCGGCAGCCTCGTCATGGTCGCGGGATTTGGCGCGATGACGGGGCCTATCGTAATAGCGTTCTTCATGGAACTGTTTGGCGTGGCCATTTATTTCTGGGGCATCGCAACGGTATTTGCCATTATTTTCTTTTTTACCCTGATAAGGATAGGCTCACGCGCGGGTGTTGCGGTCGAGGACCAGTCGACGCTGATCGCCGGCCCGGTCGGTACCCCGATCGCGGAGTATATCGCGCCCGATTCACTCGACTATGCCGAGGCCGTCGCCAAGCACGAAGTAGAACGGCTGGATCTGCGCGAAGACATTACCGAACGCCAGTTATAGCAATTTTCTTCGCGCAGACGCCGATCCGGCCGGCGCTCAAATACTCCAGCGCAAATCCAGTAGAAAAAGATCCTCGTCGCCGATTTCGTCATCGACTTCCTTCAACGGGTGGCCCCATAGCAGGCGCCCGCTAAAATTAGCATCCCAGACCACCAGCCCCAGGGCCGTGCCATATATGTCTCCGCACACGTCCTGGTTATCGACTTCGCATTTGATGTCACCGTAATCGAGGCCGAAGGATAGTGCGATCGACTTGGTCAGACGCTTTTCGCCGAATGGATTTTCCACGGAATGAAATTGCCAGGTAACGTCATTGCGCAGATACCAGCCATTGCTGCCGCTAAGCGCAGAGGAATATCCGCGCACGGTATAGGGACTGCCGAGGTTCAGCTTATCGCTATCGAACAGGATATCGTCGCTGTACTGCAAATAAAGGTTCAGATCCAGGTATCGGTCCGAATCGCCGAGCAGGTAAATCAATCTGCCGTCGACACTGAACATTTCAAACTGCAGGCGCGCCTCGCTTTCGGAACTATCGGTTCGAGTGAAATAATCGTCATCCCTGGCTCCGAACGAATCCAGACCCTGGCGCAAGCCGTAGCGCAGGCCGAGCTGGCCCCAGGGCTGATACCAGTCATGCTGCAGCTCCAGCAGCAGCTGGGTCGTCTTGTAACTCGACACGTCGATCGGTTCGCCCTCGAGGTAGTTTTCCGTATCGTCGAGCTCGAGCGCCAGCGCCAGGGTTACCCGGTTGCGCTGGTTACGAGCCACGATTCTGCTGATAGCGATACGTTCGCTATCGGTTTCGCCCTCGGAAAGAAAACTGCCGAAGCTTCCCTGGATCCGCTGATCGAATTCAACTTCGCTATAGCTCAAGGCCAGCAGGTATTTCCCCAACGGGAACGAGTAAGACAGTTCACGGCTGCGGTCACTCTGGAAACTCTCACGCACCTCGCCGTCGTTCAGTCGCAGCTGCAATATGTCGTTGATATCGAGTGGATTATCCCAGTTCATGAAAAAACTGAGCTGATTATCGAGATCGGACTGCGCGTTGGCGCCTATCTCAAATCGGAGCGGATCCGCTTCGGTTGTCCTGATCGCGACGATACTGCCACCCTGTTGAGTACCGGGCCTTATTTCGATACTGGCGTCGACCGATGCAACCCGTTCGATCTGTTCGAGCGAGGTTTCCAGGTCACGCAGGTTCAGAATTTCGTCACTGAATAAAAAAGCGGTCGCGATCTTTCCGCTGCGACTGCCGCTGGCGGCATCGATCACCGCCTCCACGGTACCAACCAGAATCCGGATTTCGACCTGGCCGTCGCTGACGTCCTGTTCCAGCAGGTAGGGACGGCTCGTAACATAGCCATTGTCGATAAAATAGTTCGAGATCGCCGACAACATCTGTCGGATTAAATCAGAGTCGATGCAGGACCCGAGATATGGAGCGACCAATTCCTGCTGCCGCGCCGCTGTTATTAACGGATTCGGTTCGATATCGACTCTTGACAGAACCGGGCAATCGTCAGGACTCGAAGCTTGTGCCACCAGCGGCAGCAGAAAACAGGCAGCGCTGCGCTTAAAACCAGATCGAAACAAAGGCTCGGGTGACGGTGGCGTCGAAGCTGTATAGGGGTTCGCTGCCAACAGGCTCGGTACCGGTAAGGTCGCGAAAGTCGTCGTAGTCGAAATCGATCCAGTCCAGCTGCAAATTGAGACTACCGCGGTCGATCCTGGTCCACGCACGACCGAATTCATAGCTCGCGCCGAGGCCCAGCGTGGTGCTGGTAAAGGTGCTCAGTTCCTTGTCACGGGCTCGATAACTTGTTGCTCCCTGGCTCGGAAACAGATCGCTGTAAAACTCGGCGTTGGTTTGATCGTGGAAACGATAGGTGGCTTCGAGAATAATGTTCTCCCCGTAGGGCATGGTATAACCGAGTTCGAAAGTGGTCGCCTCGATATCCCAGCTGTCTTCGAAATAGCGCACACCCGCGTGAATGGCGGCACGTTGCGGCAGGAAGTAATTTCCCC
>JAASSH010000587.1 GCA_021767985.1 Gammaproteobacteria bacterium
ATAACCGTACCTGGTTTTCTTGTACCATTTCTTGCGTGCCAGCAGCGGCAGGTTTTGTTTCAGGTCGATCCATCGGTTCGGATCACCGCCGCGGGTTTCGGTGATGTTGCGGGCATCCTCGACGTGACCGACACCGACCTTGTAGGCGGCCAGCGCGAACCAGGTGCGGTCGGGTTCGGGTATCTGTTCAGGACTTCGTTTCATGACGCTGGCGATGTACTTCGAGCCACCACGGATACTCTGCGCGGGATCGAGCCGATTCCTGACTTTCATCTGCTTGGCCGTATTCAGGGTCAGCATCATCAGCCCGCGCACGCCGGTGGGCGATTTGGCGCGCGCGTTCCAGAGTGACTCCTGGTAGCCGATGGAAGCCAGCAGGCGCCAGTCGATGTCGACCTCTTCGGAAGCCTGTTTGAACAGGGTCTCGTAGCGCGGCAAATGTGTCTCGATACGTTGGGTAAAGGTACGAATATCCGAGTAATTGAATTTTTCCACGTGACTGTAATGACGATGGACCAGTTGCTCGAGCCGACCGTCGTCTTCGATCTCCTTGAAAAAACTGTCGATCGCGACCGCCAGGCTGTCGTCATCGCTGTAGTTGTAAGCCCAGCGCAGCTGGCGTGGCTGGCCGATTTCGAAGGCGATGCGTAACTCCGGGAAATATCGGCGCTGCAGCGCGATTTCATGCGAATCGGCGAGGATATAGTCGACCTCGCCGGCTTCGACCTGTTCGATCAGTTCTTCGGCGGCGATATCGTCGGCCTCGATCCAGGTCAGGTCGGGATACTGCTCCAGCAGCCCATGCAGCAGTTTCACGTGCGCCGTACCGCTGATCACCTTGAGCGAACCGCCGATTAGGTTACGGATTTTTTTTGGACGGTCGGCATGAAATTTTCGGTACAGCACCTGGTTGCTGACTTCGTAGTAACGCGGACCATAGGCAACCGAGCGGCTGAAATCGGATTCGCCCTTGGACAGGCCGGCGGCGGCGATGTCGCCGGTTCCGAACAGTAACTCCGGATACAGTTCACTGAAGTTCGAAATGGTGACGAACCGGGGTTTGACTCCGATCGATTCGGCGAACCAGCTCGCCAGATGATACTCGAAGCCGTTGGGCCCATCGATATCCTGGTAATAGGTGGTCGCACTGTTCAACGTCAACACGTTGAGGTAGCCGCGCTGCTTGATCTTGTCCAGCGTGCTGCGGGCGCTGCGATCGATACCGGGCGAAATGATCAGAATAATCAGTACCACGGTGGCCGCGATCAGGCCCGATATCAGTTGAATTCGATGGGCTTTTGGAGAAAGCTCGACCACAGGCCATCTTCGGGTCGCACGCAGACTACTGTCTACGGGTGAAGACCCACTCCCGCTCTTTCGACAGCGACGGCTCGAAGCCATAGCCTTCGTAATTGAAATCCTTGAGTCCTTCCGAATCGTCGATGCGGTGATCGATGATGTAGCGTGCCATCAGGCCGCGCGCTTTCTTGGCGAAAAACTGGATGAACTTGTACTGACCGTCACGATACTCCTTGAACGCCGGGGTGATGATGTCCGCCTGCAGCTGTTTCGGCTTGATCGATTTGAAATATTCCGTCGATGCCAGGTTGATCAACGTGCGCGTTTCCGATTGTTTCAATTCCTGGTTCAGGGATTTGGTTATGCGATCATCCCAGAATTGATAGAGATTGCTGCCCTGCTCGGTATCGAGGCGGGTACCCATTTCGAGCCGATAGGGTTGCATCAGGTCGAGCGGGCGCAGCAGGCCGTAAAGACCGGACAGGATACGCAGGTGGTCCTGGGCGAATTCGACATCGTCGGGATTCAGGCTGTAGGCGTCCAGGCCGAGGTAGACATCGCCCTTGAAGGCAAACAGCGCCTGGCGTGCATTTTCCGGCTTGAACGGTGTTTTCCACTGTTTAAAACGCTGTTGGTTCAGCTCCGCCAGACCGTCACTGATATGCATCAGGCTCGACAGATCGGTTGCGGATAGCTCGCGCAGGCGTTTTATCAGTTTGCGCGACTGGGTCAGATGCGCCGGCTGGGTAAAGTTTTCGGTTGCCGTGGGCGTATCGTAGTCCAGGGTTTTGGCGGGCGAAATGACGGTTAACATATGGCTTCAGACCCAAAAAAAGAACGAATTTTACCAAAAATAACCGGCCGATTTAGTGATTTTCGTAGCATCTCGGCTCGACCGCAATACGGTGGTTGATAGCCTATCCGGTATCATGTAGTCTTCGCGCCCTGTTCAGGAGAGATGTCCGAGTGGTCGAAGGAGCACGCCTGGAAAGTGTGTATACCGAAAGGTATCGAGGGTTCGAATCCCTCTCTCTCCGCCATTTTTCAATTAAAATCAAATAGTTAGAAAGCCTACCCGCCATTTTTCCCGCCCTCTATCGTTTGATAGGGGGTCGGAGGCTTCCACTATCGCCAAAAATAAACCCGCCAGGGAGAGCCGTAGCGGGTTAATCGAGACAACTAATAACTTATCCAGCGCGGCGATCCTCTTGAAGTTACTCGCAGCG
>JAASSH010000167.1 GCA_021767985.1 Gammaproteobacteria bacterium
CCTGTTCAACAACCAGGGCGTCGATATTCCGCTCGGCGCGATCGCCAGCATTACCGAAAAGCGCGAGTTTTCTCGCATTTTACGCATCAACCATCAGCGCACCGTCACCATCTCGGGCGATATCGATCCCGATATCGCCAACACCAATGAAATCATCGGCGATACTCGCGAGCGTTTTTTAAACGATTTGCAGCAGCGTTATCCCGGCATGTTCATCAGTCTAGAGGGCGAGGTTAAAAACAGCCGGGAAACCAACCAGTCGATATTGACCGGGTTTGCGCTCGGTATTTTCGGCGTTTATTTTCTGCTGGCCTTTCAGTTTCGTAACTACAGAGAGCCGCTGGTGGTGTTGATGAATATTCCGCTGGCACTGATCGGCGTGGTCTGGGGGCACAAACTGATGGGCCTTGACATCACCATGCCGAGCATGATCGGTTTCGTTTCGCTGGCGGGTATCGTCGTCAACGATTCGATTCTGCTGGTCGAGTTCGTCAAACGCCGCAGCCTCGAGGGCATGGTGTTGCACGACGCGGCGGGGCAGGCGGTACGCGATCGTTTTCGAGCGATCTTTCTGACCTCGGTCACTACTATTGCCGGCATGCTGCCGCTGCTGTCGGAAACCAGCCTGCAGGCACAGGTATTGATACCGCTGGTGGCGAGCGTCGTATTCGGTATGATTTCATCGACCTTTTTACTGCTGCTGGTGTTGCCGGCCGCATACGCCATTATGGAAGATCTCGGCATCCGCGAGATCGAAGAGGAGGAACTGGCGTTTATCGAGCACCCGGAAGGCTGACAACCATCACCGGCTCCTGCAGTCGCTGTCCTGGCGGTTGGCGGGACTTCGCTACTGGGTAAATTCATACCTGTCTTAAAGAATGGATAACCCGGGCCGTGGCAGGCCGGACGCCGCGCCAGATTTTAAAGGCTTCCGCCGCCTGCTCCACCAGCATGCCAAGGCCGTCGAAGGCCCGGGCCGCGCCACGTGACTGGGCCCAGTCGACGAAGGCGGTAGCGGCGTTCAGGTCGTACATCATGTCGTAGCAAACCGTGTGCTCGGCCACGACCGATTCCGGGATATCCGGTACTTCGTTGCCCAGGCCGGCGGCGGTACCGTTGATGACCAGGTCGAACTCGCGGGCGCCGAGCGCATCGAAGCTTACCGCCTGGATGTTGCCCAGGTTGCCGAAATCCCGTGCCAGCGCGATAGCTTTATCCGGGCTGCGGTTAGCCAGCGTCAGGCAGGCCGGCGACTGCTCGAGCAGCGGCCCGAGCACGCCGCGTACCGCGCCGCCGGCGCCGAGCACCAGGATTTCACGCCGTGATACTTCGACTTTCAAATTATCCAGCAGGTCGCGCAGCAGGCCGATGCCGTCGGTGTTGTCACCGGCGATATCGCCGTCCGGCATGAAACTCAGGGTATTGGAGGCGCCGGCCTGCTCGGCACGCGCGCTCAGGGTGTCACAGAGTTCCCAGGCCTCGCGCTTGAAGGGAACCGTGACATTGACCCCGCCAAAGCCCTGATGTTGCAGGCCGCGAATCCCGTCGGCGAAATCGTCGAGCGGGATTTCGATCGCGCTATAGCTGAGCGCCTGACCGGTTTGTTCGGCAAAACTGGTGTGGATGCGCGGCGACAGGCTGTGGGTCACCGGGTTGCCGACCACGGCATAGCGCACCACCTGGTCGCCCGGAGTCACTATTTTTCCTGAAGCCAGGCCGCTGCCGCCTTCGCGAAGTAGGTTAGTATGCCGTTGGCGCCGGCACGTTTGAATGACAGTAGCGCTTCCAGTACGCAGGCCTTTTCGTCGATCCAGCCGTGCTGGCCGGCGGCCTTGAGCATCGCGTATTCTCCGCTGACCTGGTAGACGAAGGTTGGAAACTGCAATTCTTCGCTGATGCGTTGCACGATATCGAGATAGGGCAGGCCGGGTTTAATCATGACCATGTCGGCGCCCTCGTCGATATCCAGCGCGACCTCGTAAAGCGCTTCGTTGGTGTTCGCCGGGTCCATCTGGTAGCTGTACTTGTTACCTCCGGCGAGGTTCCCCGCGGAACCCACCGCGTCGCGAAACGGTCCGTAAAAACTCGACGCGTACTTGGCCGCGTAGGCGAGAATGCGCGTGTTCGTATGGCCACTCGATTCCAGCGCCTCGCGGATCATGCCGATGCGTCCATCCATCATGTCTGACGGTGCGACCACGTCGGCTCCCGCATCGGCGTGCGACAGGGCCTGCTTGACCAGCACTTCGACGGTGGCGTCGTTGGTGACGTAGCCATGCTCGTCGAGCAGTCCGTCCTGGCCGTGGCTGGTGTAAGGGTCGAGCGCGACATCGGTGATCACGCCGAGTTCGGGCTGCGCGTCTTTGAGCGCGCGTACCGCGCGCTGGATCAACCCGTCCGGATTCCAGGCTTCATCAGCAGAATCGCTCTTGCCGTCGGCACCGACCACCGGGAACAACGCGATTGCGGGGATACCGAGTCCGACGATTTCGTTGGCCTCTTCGAGCAGCAGATCGATGCTGACGCGTTCGACGCCCGGCATCGATTCGACCGGCTCGCGTTGCTGTTCGCCGTCTAGGATGAACATCGGGTAAATGAAGTCGTCGGCGCTGAGACGATGCTCGCGCATCAGGCGGCGCGAGAAATCGTCTCGACGCATGCGGCGTTTGCGGGTATAGGGATAACTTGACACGGCTCTGTCTCGATTAAAATCTAAACCGCAAATATCGCATAAATCGGACGCTGGCGACAGGTGTTACTGCTTTGGCGGGCGCGCAGGCTGTTGCGACCCTTAACGTATCCCGCTTGACTCAGGTTGCTTCGGGTGTCATCGCGATGGCGCCGCAGGGGCACTCTGCCGCGCACATGCCGCAGCCTTTGCAGTAATCGTACTTGAACTCGAAACGTTTGCCGGCCCCGAGCTTGGTGATGGCATTGTCCGGGCAGATGCCGTAACAGTTGTCGCACTCGAAACAATTGCCGCAAGACAGGCAGCGGCGGGCCTCGAAAAGCGCGCTATCGGCATCGAGGCCGGTGTGCACTTCTTCGAAAGTGCTGCGCCGGCGCGCGGCATCCAGCACCGGTTGCATCTTTTGTTCTGCATCGGTGTAGTACCAGGTGTTGAGGGTCTCGAAGCTAGCCATGTCGGGTTTTGGCGGTGGCCGGTAGGTTTCGCCGCGCAGGTAAGCATCGATATTGCGCGCGGCCTTCTTGCCGTGGCCGACCGCGACCGTCACGGTGCGCTCGGCCGGCACCATGTCGCCGCCGGCAAACACACCGGCGAAAGCCGTGGCCATATCGGCACCGACTTCGACCACGCCGTCCCGGTTCAGGGTCACTCCGGGTAAATTAGTCAGTATGCTCTGATCCACGTTCTGGCCGAGCGCCAGTACCAGGCTGTCCGCCTCGATGATCTCGAATTCACCGGTCGGTTGCGGCCAGCCGTTTTCGTCGAGCGTCATCTTTTCGATCTTGAATCCCTGCTGATCGGATTCCGTGATGGTGCGTAGCCAGTTGACGACGATGCCTTCTTCCAGCGCCTCGTCGATCTCGAAATCGTGCGCCGGCATCTGCGAGCGGCTGCGCCGGTAGACTATCATCGGTTCGGCGCCCAGACGCTTGGCGGTGCGGGCCACGTCGACGGCCGTGTTACCCCCGCCGTATACCACGACGCGGCGGCCGAGCTGCAGCGGCGCATCGCCGGTTTCCATATCGCGCAGAAAGCTCACGGCATCGACGATGCGTGCCGCATCGGGGCCTGGAATATCGACGCGCTTCGCGATGTGGGCGCCAATCGCGACGAAGCAGGCATCGAAGCCACCCGCGTCGAGTGTCTTCGGGATATCGTCGACGCGGCGATTGAGTTGCAGCTCGACTCCCATGTCGACGATACGTTGCACTTCGCCGTCGACCACTTCGCGCGGCAGGCGATAACGCGGAATGCCGAAGCGCATCATGCCGCCCGGCAGCGGGCCGGCTTCGTGGATCTCGACGCTATGCCCGAGTCGCGCCAGGTGATAGGCGGCCGACAGGCCGCTGGGGCCGGCGCCGATGACGAGCACCCGCTTGCCGCTGGGAGGATTGACAATCTGCGCGGGCCACTGCTGTTCGAGCGCGAGATCCCCCAGGTATCTCTCCACGGCGTGAATGTTCACCGCCTGGTCGAGCTGCGCCCGGTTACAGGCATGCTGACAGGGATGGTAACAGGCGCGCCCCATGATGGCGGGCAGCGGGTTATTGGCGATCAGAGATTCCCAGGCGCCGCGGTAATCGCCTTCCTCGGCCCGGTACAGCCAGGCCTGGATATCCTCCCCGGCAGGGCAGGCATCATTGCAGGGCGGCAATCGATCGACGTAGACCGGCCGTTCGCTGCGCCAGCTGCCGGTCTTGTTGAGCAGGCTGCCGCCAACGTCCAGCGTGACGGCAAACGGGGTCTTGCCGCTATCGATACTCACGGCGAAGCCTCCTCGTCCGGCAGCAGATTGAAGCGGCGAATATTGCGTTCCGCGATTTCACGCAATGCTTCGAGCTGATATGCATTCTCGGGCGCAAACACGTGTGCGAAGCGGCGTTGCAGTTTCAGGTAATCCTCGACCGGCCTGCGGTCGCGGATCCGGGTAACCGCCGTGACTTCGCCGTACTCGGCCTCGATCAGGGGGAACATGCCGCACTGCGTGGCCAGCCTGGCCACCTTGATCGTGTCTGCCGGACGCGAACCCCAACCCAGCGGGCAGGGCACGAATACTTCCAGGTAGCGGGCCCCGCGAAAGCCCATCGCCTTGACCACCTTGTATTCGAGGTCATGCAGGTCGTCTACCGAGGCGGTCGCGACATAAGGTATGCCATGCGCCATCGCGATCAATGGCACGCTCTTGCCGCTGTGCAGGCCATTGCCGGGTTCGGAGCCGGCGACGGTAGTGGTCGCGGTACGCGCGCCCGGCGGCGTTTGGCTGGAGCGCTGCACGCCGGTGTTCATGTAGGCCTGGTTGTTGTAGCAGACGTAGAGCACGTCGTCATTGCGTTCGAATACGCCCGACAGGCAGCCCATGCCGATATCGGTTGTGCCGCCATCGCCGCCCTGGGCGATTACGCGCACGTCTTCACGGCCCCGGGCGCGCAGCGCGGCCGCGATTCCCGCGCCGACTGCCGGCGCGTTACCGAACAACGAGTGTATCCACGGCAGGCGCCAGGCCGATTCCGGGTAGGGCGTCGTGAATACTTCCAGGCAGCCCGTCGCGTTGGCGGCGATGAGTTGATCGTCGGCAGCGCGCAACGCGGCGTCAACGACGTAACGCGCGCCCAATGCCTCACCGCAGCCCTGGCAGGCGCGATGTCCCGAGTCGAGCGAGTTCGAGCGCTCGACGCTGGCCTGTACCGTGCGCTGGGCCTCGTCCAGCAACCTGTTACCGACGGTGAAGGTGCCGGTCTGGTAGAACTTTACCCGCTGTTCGGAATCCGGAGGCTTTGTCATCGGGAACCCCTCGCGGCGGCGTCGGCGCCGGCTATGTCACGTAAAATACTTTCCGCGCTGGAACCGGGGCGCTGGATGTCGCGCAAACGCTCGAGTTCGCGGTGCACTACCTCGACATTCAGATCGTGAAAATGGGGCTCTTCCAGCTGATCCTGGACGCCCTTGTCCAGCATGCGGCGCAGGTTCTCCTGCGTGATCGGTCGTCCACCGAGACCGCCGATAACCGAATATATCGGAATCGACAGGTTGGCGAGCGCCATGCGCACATCGGCCGCGAGAATGCCGCCCATGCCTACCGCGAGGCATTTTTCGAACACGATCACCCGTTTCGCGTTTGCCAGCGCGTCGCTCAATTGTTGCTTCGGAAACGGACG
>JAASSH010000588.1 GCA_021767985.1 Gammaproteobacteria bacterium
CGGAAAACCGAGCGCCAGGGCTAACATTATCTTCGGCAGAATCGCTATCGCTCTCATGTTTATCACTCCTGGCCGGGGTAATCGCATAATGCTATCAGTGTTCGACTCCTGTTTCTAACGGCCGGGTATCGCGAGCGGAAGTGGCTTAGGCTGTCGACAGGAGCGGTTTAAGTAACTTACGGTTCGTTGAACTAAACAGATTACCTACGCATCAACCGATATTCGGACGAATTCATCATGAAAATTCCGACTCGATCAAGTAAACGATAACGCGGTGTGCGGACCGGATTAAGCTACAATCTTTACCTACCCCTGCGAAGGCGAATACCGAAATTCAAAGAGACTGACATGTTGCCCCAGAATTTAACTGCTAACGAAATCCGGGTTATCGGCTGCCTGATGGAAAAATCGGTGACCCCGCCGGATCAGTACCCGCTCACCCTGAATGCGCTAACCAACGCCTGTAACCAGAAGTCTTCACGCGAACCGGTGATGTCGCTAAGCCAGGGCACGGTGCAGCACACGGTGCGCGAACTGGAGGACAAGCACCTGCTGCGCGTGGAGGATAATTTCAAGCGCGGGGTGGAGAAATATTCGCAGCGCTTCTGCAACACCTCGTTCAGCGAGCTGCAGTTCGATACGGCGCAGTACGCTGTCGTCTGCCTGCTTTTGCTGCGCGGTCCGCAAACGCCGGGCGAACTGCGCGCACGCAGCGGGCGCTTGCATGAATTTGCCGACAACAATGCCGTGGTCGAGACGCTCGAAGCGTTAAACGCCCTGCACAACGACCCGCTGGTGGTGCAATTGCCGCGCACCCCGGGGCGCAAGGATTCGGAGTACATGCACCTGTTCGGCGGCGAGGTCGATCTGGAGGCCTACGCGCAACAGGCCGAATCCAGTCAGTCCGCCAAATCCTCGGCTCGCTCGAGCCTTGCGGAACTGGAACAGCGCGTCAGCGACCTGGAGACGCAGGTCGCGGAACTGAAACAATTGCTCGAGTGACCCCCGGTCATTCTTTGGCTACAAACTGCAACGACTGAAACGCGGTTCGCCTGGCCTGGCGTCGTTTCAGCGGCGACTCGAAAAAACGAGTCAGCGCCGCGACCAGGACCTCGGCATCGGCTGGCTCGAGATCCCGAATCTCCTCGCGCACCGCGAGCGCGGTCTTGAGCAAATGCACCGAGACGATGTGCTCGCCCTGGCCGTGATCCATGACCCGCTGCAGCAGCGACTCGAGCTTGCCATCGACGTCCGTCGACCGCCAGCGTTCCAGTTCGAGCTCGTCGTTGGTAAAACCCGCGTTACGGCCGTTAAACAGCGCCAGTTGCAGCAATCCCTGCGGCCACAGTTCCGGGAAGCGCGCGCACTGCTGCCGCACGGCATTGGCAAACGTCAGGCCGTGGGTGAAATCGAGCCAGCCGACGTTGCCGGAGACCGAAACGTGTATCTTGTCCTGCTGCGAGATATCGAAACCGAGCAGGTTGATCGCGTTGGCCATTAGCAGCGCGCGGTAAAGCTCCTCGGGCGAGCCCCCACTGCAATCGATCGCCGCCCTGAGCGACTTGTTGATACCTCGTTGACGCCACAACGTCGGCTCCGGCCGCTGCCGCCCTTGCCCCCATTTTTCCAACTCCGTGGCATAGGCACGAAACTCCGGGATCTGGTCTTCCCTCCTGGCATAAACCATTTCCCGCAGTAGTGACAACAACAGCGGTTGCATAACCTCGTCACCCAGGCGCTCGATCAGCGTACGAGCCTTGGTAACATAAATCAGCGCGTGACCGAAATCGTTGTAATGCTGCAACGCCGCGCGCGAGAAGGCTCTTTCGAAGTCCCCAAAACCAAGCCCGTCTCGAATCCCGCCACGGATCATCGCGGCCGCAGCAGCTTCATCCTCGTTCTCGATGGCGGCGACAAACCGATCCTCGTCGAATACCGCCATAGCGGTAGCGAAAGGGTAATCGCGTTCGCGCAAAACATCGTAGGCCACGTGCGCCACGCTCTCGACCAGGCAAACCAGCTGCAGCTCGGCATCGTCGCGATGTTCATCGTACAGCTGAAGCCAATCCGCCATGCCGGCGTAAGCATGGGTCCAGCCGAATTCCATCTTTTGCCAGGACCAGTCGATGGCCAGGCGCAGCGCGTCCATGGGATCACCGCCGAGCCTGATCAGACGCGCGATTTCACGCGCGATGCGATCGTAACTGTAATCGTCGAAGGCGTCGTGCAGGCTGTCACAAATAGACCGGTATCTTTCCTGGTACGGCAAGTCGGTGAGATCCACCCAGAGCTCGTCGCCACGGATATCGAGCGGATAAGTGCGTAAGCGATCCCCGCCATAAAGATTCTCGCCACTATCGAGGTTGAACTTCCAGTTGTGCCAGTTGCAGGTCAGGATGCAATCCGACGACAGGCTGCCCTCGGACAACGGGTAGCCCTCATGCGGGCACCGATTGTCACAGGCCCTGACGCCATTCGGGGTTTTGAACACCGCTATTTGTTTGCCGGCGATACGCAC
>JAASSH010000011.1 GCA_021767985.1 Gammaproteobacteria bacterium
AGGAAAAGCTCGCGTCGCTGCAAAAAGGATTACCAGACGGCGTTGAGATCGTGACCACCTACGACCGATCCGCACTGATCCAGGAAGCAGTGAGTAACCTGTACAACAAGTTAATGGAGGAGTTCATTGTTGTCGTGCTGATTTGCGCCCTTTTCCTGTTCCACTTCCGCTCGTCGCTGGTGATTATCATCAGTTTGCCGATCGGAATCCTGGGCGCCTTCGTCATCATGTATCTGCAGGGTTTGAACGCCAACATTATGTCGCTCGGTGGAATTGCCATCGCCATCGGTGCGATGGTCGACGGCGCGATCGTCATGATCGAGAACGTGCACAAGCACATCGAACGCACGCCTCTAACCAGGGAGAATCGATGGCAGGTCATCGGCGAAGCCTCGGTCGAGGTCGGGCCGCCATTGTTTTTCTCATTGATCATCATCACCCTGAGCTTCCTGCCGGTTTTCACCTTAGAGGCGCAGGAAGGCAAGATGTTCACTCCGCTCGCCTACACCAAGACTTACGCGATGGCGGTCGCCGCGGGTCTGTCGATCACGCTGGTCCCGGTTTTGATGGGCTATTTCATTCGCGGAAAAGTCTTTCCCGAGCACAAGAATCCGCTCAACCGCCTGATTACCTGGATTTACATGCCGGTGATCCGAACCGTGCTCGACGGGCCGAAGACCATGATCTTCATCGCTCTTGTCGTCATGGCCATCGGGCTTTGGCCGGCGAGCAAGATCGGCAGCGAGTTCATGCCGCCGCTGGACGAGGGAGACCTGATGTATATGCCGACGACCTACCCCGGCATCTCTATCGGCAAGGCGCGTGAACTGCTGCAGCAGACCGACAAGCTGATCAAAACCCTGCCGGAAGTCGAATCCGTATTCGGCAAGATCGGCCGGGCCGACTCGGCCACCGACCCGGCGCCGCTGACGATGATCGAAACCCTGATCCAGCTCAAGCCCAAGTCCGAATGGCGTCCCGGGGTTACCGCCGAGACGCTGCGCGCCGAGCTCGACCAGTTGGTCAAGTATCCGGGGTTGACCAATGCCTGGGTCATGCCGATCAAGACCCGCATCGACATGCTCGCGACCGGGATCAAGACGCCGGTGGGCATCAAGGTGGCCGGCCCTGACTTAAGCGAAATCGAAGCCATCGGTAAGCGCCTCGAGGCCATCCTCAAGGATATTCCCGGTACCGCTTCGGTGTATTCCGAGCGCGTGGCAGGCGGGCGCTACATCAAGACTGATATTGACCGGGATAAGGCCGCGCGTTACGGCCTGAACGTATCGGATGTTCAAGACGTGATTAAAACCGCGATTGGCGGCATGAGCGTGGCGCAAACCATCGAGGGACTGGAACGCTACCCGATCAACATTCGCTATCCGCAGGCCTACCGCGACTCGGTAGACAAGATCCGCATGCTGCCGTTGACCACCATGAACAATCAGCGCATAGCGCTCTCCGACGTGGCGGATATCCGTGTCGAAGACGGACCACCGGCGATCAAGAGCGAAAACGCCCGTCTGAACGGCTGGACCCTGGTCGATATCAGCGGTCGTGATCTGGGTTCTTATGTGGCCGAGGCACAGCAGGTAGTGGCGGAACAACTCGATCTGCCCGCAGGGTATTCGGTAGCCTGGTCGGGTCAGTACGAGTACCTGGTCAGAGCCAAGCAGCGCCTGTCGGTCGTGGTGCCGCTGACGCTGGCGATCATTATGCTGCTGCTATACATCAATTTCCGCAACGTGGTCGAGGTGCTTATTATCATGGGGACCCTGCCTTTTGCGCTCGTCGGCGGGATCTGGTTGATGTATCTGCTGGGCTATGAAATGTCGGTGGCGGTCGGCGTCGGCTTCATCGCCCTGGCCGGCGTTACCGTGGAAATCGGTGTGCTGATGCTGGTGTATCTGAACCTGGCATTCAACAAATTGCGCCAGCAAGCGTTGCACGAAAATCGCGAGCCGAGCCGGGACGAGATCCGCGAAGCGGTTATTGAAGGCGCCGGGCGACGAGTCCGACCGATCATGATGACGTTTGCCGCGATTGTCGTCGGTCTGATTCCCATCATGTTCGGCGAGGGAACGGGATCGGAGGTAATGCAACGAATAGCCGGTCCCATGATCGGCGGCATGATCAGTTCGCTGATACTGACCCTGCTGGTTATTCCGGCAATCTACTTTCTATGGAAAACCAACGCGTTGAGAAAACCAGTTGCTCAACTAACCCGACAAGAGGCGTGAAATATGAAATATTGTAAGGTTGTAGCCATCTTGAACGTCACCGATTACGGTGTACTGCACGAAACGATTCAACGGCTGGATGTCCCCGGCGTCACGGTCAGCATGGTCAAGGGATTTGGCGACTACGTGAATAGTTTCAGTCCGTACGGTTTTTCGGACAACATGAAAGTCGAAATCTACACCTCCCAGGAACAGGCGGAGACGGTTGCACAGGAACTGTCGTCTCTCGCCGACCAATTGACCGAGGGCGGGGGTGTCGTCGCCGTCGAGCCTGTAGCCCAGCTAATGAATGTCCAAAAACTCGAGGACTAGGCTCGTGCAAAAGCTTTGCCGTTGCCCGCTATGGGTGAATGCTGTTCCCATCACCTGTTTCTAGGGGTGGAATCGAACTGCCGTCACAAACTCTCAAAAAAGCAGACGTTCAAGTGGCTTATTTAAGCTTATATCATTGGCCTGGTATCGAAGTCAGGCAGTTATCGAGCATCGCAACTGAATACATACACGACTATTCGATACCCACGCATAGCCTTTATGCCTTAAGCACTCGACGTAAATTAAAAAACAAACTTTCCGCCCAGGCCGAAAAACGAAACTGATTCGTCATCTACAAAATCTTCGACATCGAAAAAATTATAAGCCTCGGCTCTGAGGCTAAAATATCGATTGAGCCTGATATCGATCCCGACAGCAATTAAAAATCCATTACTTTTTTCGCTAACACTATCGGCTGGACCGGACAGGGTGGTATCGGCGAAATAAATGCCGCCCTGGCCAAAGAAATTGAGGGTTGATTCGTTATTTCTTGAGCTGTTAAACGTCAGTGCAAGATTGATCGTATCAACTTCTATTTCAATACCAGTCAAACTCGTAACTTCAGCCTCTCCCGAACTGAAAAACGACAACTCATATCCCATGCGACTGTTCTCGGGTTGATACCCAACATGAAAACGTGATGCATCACCGTCATCAATATCATCGTAATCAAATTTGGAATCTCCGATTGTTATACCCAGGCTGACAAGCCCGGATAAACCGGAACCTCTCGAAGGGGGAGATCGCTCATAGTAAGCTGAAGGAGGCGGATACGGTGGACGATAAAAAGGATCATGGTCGTGATAATAGTAATGGTGGTCGCGATGATCGTTCTTGTCATCATCGTCTTTGGGCTCCGTGATCTTTTTATACTCCGGTGTGTTTTTAATGGCATCTCCGTATTCGGAGCTGCTTACGGATACAGATAGAAGACTCAATATCGACAACGTAAAGAGCATCAAACAGCGGATAGCAGTCGGTTTCATGCAATTCACATTTCCCTAAAACGGGCACCCATCTTTAATAAGCCGATCGAACTAGCGGTAACACCTCAAAATCAGATCATGAGCTCCAATCTGACATACTGATGTAAATCAACATTTACCATGAGAGTGCCTCCGGGTCGCAACTTGCCGCTCATGGCTATTCTCCGGGGGTCCGGCATTCGGGAATAGCTTATTGCCCCGTGGAGGCGTTTCGAGGTCTCGTACTGACCGACAGCACGGTGATGTCAGACGCGACGTTCGCTATTGATCGCCTGCGCGATGCTTTCAAGCTCGCTGTATGCCGGCCAGTCCTCCAGCGCGACAGGTAACTTACTGCGCCAGTTCGGGTATTCGTCGATGGTACCGGGCAGGTTGATCTGCTGTTGTTGTCCGAACAGGTCTTCGAGTTGAACCATCATCACCGCGGCATTCGATCGCGCCAGGTAGCGCTGGATGGATATCAATAGATCGCTGCCTAGAGCACTGGGCCTGTCTGCGTCATCGCTTGTGTCGACGGGGACGAGTTGCTCCCGTTTCAAGGCCGCCAGAATTTCGTGCCGGTCCTGCGCCCGCAGCATTCGTTGCCGGGTTTCATCCTCGGGCGACGGGTACAGGTTCAATCGAGCGCGCAAATCGATATCCAGCTCCTGCCAGTATGCGCCGAGAGTTGGCAGGTCGTGCGAACCCGTGACGCAAAGCGCACAACGCGGGTATTCGGCAGGCGCCTTGAAACTGCCCTCGTGCCAGTTTTTCTCGAAGCAAAGAATCCGGTACGACAGGACCTTATTCGGTTCCAGCGCGTAGCGCACCTCGTCCGGCACGGTGCCCAGGTCTTCGCCAACGACCAGGCATCGATTGCGCTGACTTTCCAGCGCGACGATCCCGAGCAGGTCCTGCAACGGGTAAGCCACGTAGCTGCCGAGGCCGGTGGAACAATCACGCGGGATCCAGTAAAGGCGCATCAGACCCATGATATGGTCGATACGAAGCGCACCGGCATGGCGCATGTTGGCGCGCAGCGTTGTGGCGAACTGGTGGTAGAAATTCGCGTTGACAGACGGCGGCTTGAGAGGCGGCAATTCCCAGTTCTGCCCATCCGAACTGAAATCATCGGGTGGAGCGCCGATGCCCGTCCCCGGAGCATAGAGTTCAGGCTCGGCCCAGTATTCAGCCGCAGACTTTTCGTTGCCCACCGCGAGATCGCGGTATATGCCGATACTCATACCATTGCGGCGACAGCATGCATCGACCGCGGCGAGCTGCCGATCGGTAATCCACTGCAGGTATTGATGAAACTCGATTGCCTCGACGTTGCGTTCTGCCCATTCGGCGGTTAGACGCGAATCCGGATCCTGGTAGTCCCGCGGCCATTGCTGCCAGCGGGTACATCTCGAGTCCGCTGCATGGAAATACTGCTGCAAGGCTTCGAACAGGGCAAACCTGAACAAGTCCTCGGCGCCGTCATGCTGAAACTGTCGAAACGCCGCCGCGCGCTCCGAGTTGAAATCGAGATGCTCGTGCCGAAAACTCTGGTAAAGCATCTCCAGTACCTGGAGTTTCGCTGCCCAGACGCCGCTGTAGTTAACGGACTCGTCCTCGCGAAGAGTCCGCAGTGTCGCCTGGAAGCCTTCGCTTTTTACCAGCGCCTGAGCCTGCCCGCAGTCGGCGTAGTCTTCTATCTTTTCGACATCGAGATACACCGGATTGAGATGATCACGGCTCGATGGGCTATAAGGGCTCGCTTTCTCTGGTTGGTGCGCAAACAGCGTATGCAGCGGATTGACGCCAATAACGTCGACGCCCAGCGGCGCCAGGATATCGATCGCCGAGCACAGATCGCCGAAATCGCCGATACCCCAGTTACGCCCGGATCGCAGCGAGTAAAGTTGCAGGCTGACGCCCCAGGCTTTCTGCTGCTGTTCGAACGCGGGCGGTTCGTAACACGCCCCGGGGGCCACGATGAGACAGCTTGTCGCCTCGGCTCCGTCGACCGTTTTGATTTCCAGCTGGTGATAGCCGATGGCACTCACGTCGGGCAGCTCCACGTCGAACCGCTTTACCGGTCCCTCGTCCAGCCAATATTCGCCACTGGCATGATCCGGGTGGAGCTCCCAGCTGCCGTGCCGGCAACCACCGCCCTCTTCGTGCAATTCCCAGCTAATCGGTTCGGCACATTGCGCGGGCGTCAGGCTTAGCCTGAGCCAGAGGGACGAATCGTTCCGGCGAAATACTATGACCGGGGCGACGATGCGCCGCCATTCGCGAGACCTCAAAGTTTCGAGATGACGCTGGATATCTTCGTCGCTATTAACCGGGTAGTCGAGCGCCTCGAGCAGCAACCGTTTGACCTCGATGCCGGGTTGATGCAACGTACCCGAGATATCGTGGTATCCGGTGGCAATGCCGCAGGCATCGCACAAAGCGTCGAGCCCGGCGTGGTCGTTTACAAACATAAGTCCTCACCGGTGACTGCTGCGAATACCTGCACCGACCGGGCTTCGAGGGACACGCTGTTTAACATGGCTGTATCGGGTTCCGCGGTCACGGTCGAGAAGATGCAGCGCCAGCCGTGCGGCGTCGCGGGTAACTCGAAAGTGATTGGAGTGGCGCCAGCGTGGAAGGCCAGCACCAGCGTCGTCTGGTGCGGCGAATCGGCCTCGGCATGGCTCAACAACATCGCGAAAAACTGACGTTGCGGGTCATGCCAGTCGGCATCCGTCATCGAACTGCCGTTATCCTGCAACCAGTCGATGCGGCTGTCATGCACGAAACGGTCATAATGCAGCACGGCGTAGTGGTTGCGTAATTCTATCAGGCGTTTGACCATGTCATGCAGCCCGGAATTCGACTCCCGTAATGACCAGTCCAGCCAGTTCAGCTCGTTGTCCTGGCAGTACGCATTATTGTTACCCTGCTGACTGCGGCCTATCTCGTCGCCCGCGAGCAGCATCGGGGTACCCTGCGCCAGCAACAGCGTCGCGAGCAGGTTGCGGCTTTGCCGCTCCCGTAGCGAGACGATCATGGGATCGTCGGTAGCACCCTCGACGCCATGGTTATGGCTGAAATTAGCCTCGTGACCATCGCGGTTGTCTTCGCCGTTGGCTTCGTTGTGACGTTCGTTATAACTGACCAGGTCGGCGAGCGTGAAGCCGTCGTGACTGGTGATCAGGTTGATACTGGCCGACGGTTTGCGATCGTTATGCTCGAACAGTTCGTTCGAGCCATGCAGCGCGCTCGCGAAACCGGGCAGCTGACCGGCATCGCCGCGCCAGAAACGCCTGACAGTATCGCGAAAGCGATCGTTCCACTCCCCCCACTCGGCAGGGAAAGCACCCAGCTGGTAGCCACCCGGGCCGACGTCCCAGGGTTCAGCAATGAGCTTTACCCTGGACAACACGGGATCCTGCCGAATCTTCTCGAAGAATTGACCATGGCTGTCGAAACCGTGCTGTTCGCGACCGAGACTGACCGCCAGATCAAATCTGAAACCGTCGACATGCATCTCGTCGACCCAGTAACGCAGGCTGTCGATGATCATTTGTAAAACCCGTGGATGGTTCGCGTTCAGCGTGTTGCCGCAACCGGTGTCATTGATGTACTCGCGCGGGTCTTCGTCGAGCAGGCGATAGTAGCTGGCATTGTCGATTCCCCTGAAACTCAGCGTAGGGCCGGTGCGGTCACCCTCTGCGGTGTGGTTGTAGACCACATCGAGAATAACCTCGATGCCGGCGCGGTGAAGTTCGCGCACCATGGTCTTGAATTCATTGCGGTCACCGCTTTCGAGGTAGCGCGCCGCCGGCGCAAAATAACCCAGCGTATTGTAGCCCCAGTAATTGGCCAGGTTTTTCTCCACCAGGAATTTATCGTCGACAAATTCGTGAACCGGCAGTAACTCGATTGTGGTTATACCCAGCGATTGCAGATAAGTGATGACATCGGCACAGGCGAGCGCGGAAAAACTGCCGCGTCTGGCGACATCGACCGCCGGATGCAGCCGGGTAAAGCCGCGCAGGTGAGTCTCGTAGATAATCGTCTTCGACCATGGAATTCGCGGCGGGCAATCGCCCTGCCAGTCGAAGGTCTCGTCCACGACCACGGATTTTGGAACGTCAGCGGCGCTATCGCGGGTATCGGCCAGCCCGGACTGCGGGTCCTCGGGATCGTAACCGAACAGCGCGTTGCTCCAGTTGAGCGTCCCGTGCAACTGCCTGGCGTAAGGGTCGATTAATAATTTATGGTGGTTGAAGCGATGCCCGAGATCAGGGCGGTAAGGCCCGTAAACCCGGTACGCGTAAATCGTTCCCGGCCCCAGGTCAGGCAAGTAACCGTGCCAGACCTCGTCGGTAACACGGGGCAGTTCGTAGCGCGCGACTTCCTGTTCACCGTTTTCGTCGAACAGGCACAGCTCCACTTTCTCGGCATGCGCCGAAAACAGCGCAAAATTGACTCCGTGACCATCCCAGTTTGCACCCAGGGGCGAGGGTTTGCCCTCGTGCATGCCCTGCATCATGTTAAATCGGATTTGCTCTCGACCGGCGACACGGGCTCGAGGTGCCAGATGTCTGAGTTGTATTCGCGGATGGTTCGGTCGGACGAGAAACGGCCGCTGGCGGCGCTATTGTAGATGCTCATTTTCGCCCATTGCTCGCGGTCCTGAAAGACCCGGGAAACCTCGCGCTGGGCAGCTGCGAAACTGGCGAAATCGGCGGCAGTCATCCACGGGTCGTGCGGGCTTAGAATGGCGTTGATGACAGGATCGAAGATCCCCGGTTCATGGATATTGTAGGCGCCGCTTTGTAAGGCACCCATGACGGCTGCAAGATCCTCGTCCGCCGCAACGATCGCCCCCGGTTGATAGTGGGTTCGCGTGCGCGCGACCTCGTCGGCGTCGAGCCCGAAAAGGAAGAAATTCTCTGGCCCGGCGGCCTCGCGGATTTCGATGTTGGCGCCATCGAGGGTGCCGATCGTCAGTGCACCGTTGATCATGAATTTCATGTTACCGGTGCCCGAGGCTTCCTTGCCAGCGGTCGAAATCTGCGCGGACAGGTCGCAGCCGGCACATAGCGTTTCCATCGAGGTAATACGGTAGTTCGGCAGGAACACGAGCTGCAGCAGGCCGGCTGTTTGCGGATCGCTGTTGACCACGGTGGCGACGCTATTGACCAGCTTGATGATGTTTTTCGCCATGACGTATCCCGGCGCCGCCTTGCCGCCGATGATGACCGCGCGCGGCGTCCAGTCCGCGGTGTCGCCGCGCTGGATGCGCAGGTGCAGGTGGATCACGTGCAGCACGTTGAGCAACTGGCGTTTGTATTCGTGGATACGCTTGACCTGCACGTCGAACAGCGCATCGGGATTGAGGTCGACGCCACAATCCTGCCTGACCAGTGCGGCGACGCGCTGTTTATTAGCCTGCTTTACCGCCATCCAGCGCTCGCGAAACTCGTCATCCTCGGCAAAGGGCCGCAGCCCGGCAAGCTGCCCGAGGTCGGTTACCCAGCCCTCACCTATGCGCGACGAAATCAACTCTGCGAGCTCAGGATTACAGGCCTTGAGCCAGCGCCGCTGGGTCACACCGTTGGTTTTATTATTGATTTTATCGGGCCAGAACTCGTGAAAGTCGTGAAACAGACCCTGCTTGAGCAGCGTCGAATGCAGCTCGGCGACGCCGTTGACGGAAAAACTGCCGACGATCGCCAGGTGCGCCATGCGCACCACGGGGTCGGCATCGTTGCTGATCAGCGCCATGCGCTGATGACGATGATCTTTTTTCGGCCAGCGTTCGCGCAGTTGCTCGAGAAACCGATGATTGATTTCACGAATGATTTCCATGATGCGCGGTACCAGTTGATCGAGCATGCGCACCGGCCAGCACTCGAGCGCTTCCGGTAACAGGGTGTGATTGGTGTAGGCCATGGTGCTGGTGGTAATGTGCCAGGCCGCGTCCCATTCCAGGGCGTGAACATCCATCAACAGTCGCATCAGTTCGGCAACCGCGATACTCGGGTGCGTATCGTTCAGCTGGAAGCAATGCTTGTCGGCAAAACGGCTGAAATCTTCTCCGTTGCGATGGACCCATTGGCGCATCGCGTCCTGCAGGCTGGCCGAGGCGAGAAAATACTGCTGCCGCAGTCTCAGGTCCTTGCCATTCTCGCTAGAGTCGTTCGGATACAAAACCATGGTGATGTTCTCGGCCAGGGTCTTCGCGGCCACCGCCTCGACATAACTGCCGGCGTTGAATTCATCCAGGTTAAAGGCGTCGGTCGCCTCCGCGGACCAGAGTCGCAGTGTATTGACCGTGCCGTTGGCGTAGCCCGGCACCGGGATGTCGTAAGGCAGCGCCAGCACATCGTGGGTGTCGATCCAGTGGGCGTGGCTGCGCCCGCTGTCATCGAATTCATGATGCACGCGCCCGCCGAACTTGACGACCTGGGTATACTCCGGGCGCTCGATTTCCCACGGGTGACCGCCGCGTAACCACGGATCCGGCTCTTCCAGCTGGTAGCCATGCTCGATGACCTGGCGGAACATGCCGTAGTGATAGCGAATACCGTAACCGATCACCGGCAGCCCGAGCGTCGCGCAACTATCGAGAAAACAGGCGGCGAGACGTCCGAGACCGCCATTGCCGAGCCCGGCATCGTGCTCCTCGGCGGCAATTTCTTCTTCATCGAGTCCTAGCGCATTCAGCGCCTGCGACAACGGTTCGCTGATATCGAGATTCAACGCGGCGTTGCGCAGGCTGCGCCCGAGCAGGAACTCCATCGACAGGTAACAGACGCGGCGGCTATCGTGCTGCTCGTAGGCATGGCGCGTGTGATTGCTGGTTGCCATCAGCCGATCGCGCAGGGTCATCGCCAGCGCCAGAAACTGGTAGCGCGCCGAATGGCGGTAATTATCGCGCCCGAGCGTATGATTAAAATGACGCAGGAAGTCGGTCGCCAGGCTATCGCAATCGTTGGCCGGGAGGCCGATTGAATAAGTTCCACGGGATTCGTTAGTCGGTTTCGGTTCGGTCATAATTCGTTACTGCAATCAGACAGGTTTCAGAATCAGGGTGGCCAGCGGCGGCAGGTTCAGCTTCAGCGATTGCTCGTGCCCGTGGGCACTGACCGGCTCGGTGCGCACCCTGCCCAGGTTGCCGATGCCGCTACCGCCGTAATAATCGGCGTCGCTGTTGATCAGTTCGACATAGTCGCCAGACCGCGGCGCGCCGATGCGATAATCCTGCCGCGGAACCGGCGTCATGTTGCACACTACGACAAGGAAATCAGCCGGGTCCTGGGCGCGCCGCTGAAACGAAATCACGCCCTGCTGATTATCGGTGCAATCGATCCATTCGAAGCCCCGGGAATCGAAATCGACTTCGTGGAGTGCCGGCGTATCGCGATAGAGCCGGTTGAGATCGCGCACCAGTTGCCGCACCCCGGCGTGTCGGGGTTGCTCCAGCAGGTGCCAGTCGAGCGAGGCATCGTGATTCCACTCACGCTCCTGGCCAAATTCGCTACCCATGAACATCAGTTTTTTCCCGGGATAGGCATACATGAAAGTATAGTAGAGCCGCAGGTTGGCAAACTTTTGCCACTTGTCGCCCGGCATGCGCGCGAAGATAGAACCCTTGCCATGGACGACCTCGTCGTGCGACAGCGGCAATACGAAATTCTCGCTGAATGCATACAGCAATCCGAAGGTAAGTTTGTCGTGGTGATAACTTCGATGAACGGGTTCCTCCCCAAAGTAATCGAGCGTATCGTGCATCCAGCCCATGTTCCATTTATAGCTGAAACCCAATCCGCCATTATAAACGGGATGCGATACCCCGGGCCAACTTGTCGACTCTTCGGCGATAGTTACGGCCCCGAGGGCATGAACATGCTCGTTCATGGTGCGTAAAAACGCGACCGCCTCCAGGTTTTCGTTACCGCCGTAGGGATTGGGCAGCCACTCGCCAGCGGCGCGCGAATAGTCCAGGTAGAGCATCGAGGCGACCGCGTCGACGCGCAGCGCGTCGATGTGGTACTCCTCGATCCAGAAGGTGGCGCTGGCGAGCAGGTAATTGGCGACCTCGGGGCGGCCGTAATTGAAGATCAGCGTACCCCAGTCGGGGTGCGCACCCTTGCGCGGATCTTCGTGCTCGTAAAGGTGGCTGCCATCGAAGTAAGCCAGTCCGAAATCGTCGCGCGGAAAATGTGCGGGCACCCAGTCCATGATGACGCCGATATTTCGCCGGTGACAGGCGTCGACCAGGTACTTGAAATCCTGCGGCCTGCCGAAACGGCTGGTCGGCGCGAACAGGCCCACCGGCTGGTATCCCCAGGATCCGTCGAAGGGGTGTTCGGTCACCGGCAGCAACTCGATATGGGTAAACGCCATGTCGGCGACATAGTCCACCAGGCTGTCGGCCAGCTGGCGATAATCGAGCACCCGGTTATGCTCCTGTCGACGCCAGGACCCGAGATGCACCTCGTAGATCGACATCGGCTGATCGAGCGTGGTGCTGGCCTTGCGCCGGCCGATCCAGTCGTCGTCCTGCCACTGGTAGTTATCCTGGTGCACGATCGACGCGTTGCCGGGCGAGCCTTCCATAAAGCGCGCGAATGGGTCGGCCTTGCGCGGCAGCAACCTGAATTTCGAATCGAGTAATTCGAACTTGTAATATTCTCCCGTCACGATTCCCGGGATAAAAATATCCCAGATGCCGTTGCCCGGATGAAATCGCATCGGGTGCCGGCGGCCGTCCCAGGTGTTGAATCCGCCGATAACGCTGACGCGCGCGGCAGATGGCGCCCAGACCGCGAAATGCACACCGTCGACGCCGTTCATCTGCATCGGGTTGGCGCCGAGCTTGCTGTCGAGCCGCTGCAGGCTGCCTTCCCGCATCAGGTGACGGTCGAGATCGCCCAGCGGCGAAGGAAAACAATAGGGATCGTCGATCAGGCGGGAATTCTCGCCCTCGTAGAGGCGCAGCCGGTAGCTAACCACGGGCAGTGGCAAGCGCGCCTGGTAAAGGCCGTCGGCGTGCACCTTTTCCATCGTCGCGAGGACCTGGCCGTCGGCATCCAGCAGCTCGACCTGCTGCGCCTGTGGCTGCCAGCTGCGCACCACCCAGTTTTTCTGCGCGGCGTGCGGACCCAGAATCTTGAACGGATCCTTGTGGCGGCCCTGCGCAATGGCCTCGAAACTATCGTTTAGCGTCGTCATGCGATAACGGATCAGGATTGCCGGTACAGATACTTGAGATAAGCGTCGACGCTGTCGCCCCATGCGAAGCGTTGCGCCGCGGCCGCTTTGCGCATCGCCTTCCATTTGGCGGGATGATCCTGGAACCGGGCCAGCGCGCGCTGCATCGTCGCAACCAGGTTGTCGGCCTGCTCGGTCGGGCTGTCGCCGCCGAAGGCAAACCCGGTTTCGTTATCGCGCACCGTATCGCGCAGGCCGCCGACGTGATGCACCAGGCAGGGCTGACCCGCGCGTAGCGCCAGCATCTGGCTGATCCCGCAGGGCTCGAACGAGCTCGGCATGAAGAACAGATCGCCGAGGTTGTAAAGCGCATCCGCCAGCTCGTCGGAGTAACCTCGCAAGAAAATAAAATTATCGAAACGGGCCGCCACGCCGGTCAGGAAGGTTTCGACCTCCGGATCTCCGCTGCCGATCATGATAAACAAACCATGCTCGCCCAGGGTTTCCAGCACGCCATGCAGCGCCGGTTTGCCGCTACTGGTGGGCTCGCTCATCAGGCCGGTTTTTTGCGGCGTGATGCGGCCGATACTGGTCAACAACATGCCGGGGCGTTTGTATTTCAGCCGGTCGAGGCAGGATTGAGCGATGTAATGCGTGCTGCGCAAGGTCTGGGTTGCGCTGATCCAGAGCGGCAGTTGAGTACGCATCAGGGTTAACAATGATTTCCAGCTGTAACCCGCTGTTTTCCTTTTCTTCGGGTACTCGCAGCCGTTCAAAATTCCGAATAATCGTTGCTGCGCCCGCGCCTCGACCAGGTCGGCCTCGAGGCCTTCGCCACCGTGATAACCGCGCCCTTCGACATCGCTGGCAGACAGAATTTCCTCGGCATAACTCGGCGATACGGCATGCACCGTATCGGCCAGTCGTATCGCCGCCGCCATCGGATTCACCGTTTCCGGCCAGCGCGGATCGACCAGTCGCTCGCGCTCGTAACTCAGCTCCGGATACCAGGCCTGCAGCGACGATTCGTCCTGCTCCAGCGGCCGCACTCCCTGCAGCGCGAGATTATGAATGCTGTAGGCACACCAGATTTTCTGCAACGCCCGATGCCGCGGGTCGTAAGCGCGCAACACCAGCAGCAACGCGGTATGCCAGTCGTGCAAATGGATGACATCGACCTTGCCCAATACCGCCTTGCCGATTGCCTCGGCGGCGGCCGCACAGAACAGGG
>JAASSH010000589.1 GCA_021767985.1 Gammaproteobacteria bacterium
GCCTGTCTTGAAAACCCCGGCATTGTTGATCAGCACGTCGAGCCTGTCGTGCCGTTCGGCTACAGCTCTCGCCAGTGCCTCCACGTCGTCCATACGCGATAGATCGGATACGTGGCTTTCGACACTCCCACCGCCCGGTAAGTCAGCGAGTGCTGCTTGCGCTTGCTCCAGCTTTGCCGGGTTGCGCCCGTGCAGCAGGACGTGGTGACCCTGCGAGGCCAGCATCCTGGCCGTTACCAGGCCGATGCCGTCGGTAGATCCGGTAACCAGAATTATTTTTTGCATGTCTTTGTCCCTTTTAGAAGGCGAGGTCTGGCGCCGAAAAACCAGGCAGGATTTCGTCGGCCGGAGGTTTCATTCCTGAACGGCTGTGATGGCCTCGGGAGTCGTTACTTATCGTCCACCAGGGAAGGGGCCAGCATCTCTTCCAGCTTCAGGCCGGTCAGAGTATGAGTGCTACGCCACAGGAAGTAAAAAATGAGTAGCATCATGACCATCGACGGAATCGCGATTACCGGGTAACTAAGCAGGGTCAATCGTCCCAGTTCCTCGTTAAAGGCCGCGCTGCCTGACGGACTGGTGACAATCCAGGTGGCCAACAGGTAATTCATCGTTGCCGAAAAGAAGAAAGTCGCACTTAAAAAATAAGTCGCGTTCAGCAGACGATTTTCGAATGTCTCGAGATGGCCCCGTTCGCTGAGAATGCCGGTAATTTTCTCGGTATCGAAAATTTTCGGGTTATACAGCAGCACCTTGATCAAGGGACGACGCAGCTGGATTGAAACCAGCACCGCAATACCCAGCAGGGCGGGAATCGCCGCTTCTTTGACCGCCAGCCATTTGGCATCCAGTTCCAGCAGACCGATACCGCCGGTCAGCAACACGCTGATCAGTCCCAGCAGGGCGATGTAGTTAGTGATCCTGAAACGTATCAGTTCGTACAGACCGAGGGCCACGGGGAAAGCCAGCGCAACGATCAGTGCGCCTCGCGCACCCAGGTCGCCGGCATCACTGAATTTCATCAAAATAATCGATGGAATAACAATGCTCAGCAGCAGGTCGGTCAGTGGAGATGATTTACGAGTCATATTTGTTAAAACGATAGTCCCTGGATTCAGTTTAATATATGGACTGATGTAAACTATAAAAGTCGAGAATATTATTATAACTATTTCTGAGTAATCCGAAGTTTCGGGTATCCGATTAAACCTTATTTACGTTTCCTGTGGGGCCTGGGATTGTAGGCCGCAATGCGGGGAACGATCTGGTCCATGGGAATATTCTCGAAACCCCCGTACTGGTCCTCGGCCGTTTGCAACATGATACTGACGTCGGGTTTGCCGTTTTCCTGCGAGTCACGATTTATCGCTGACAGCCCCTGCAGTCCGCCGCATTGCAGGCAGATTTCCTGGTAGTTGGACAGTATCGAATCGGCGGTGCGGACCTGGCTGAACACGAATCGGGCGTTTTGCCGGAGCAGGGACAGATAGCGTTCGCAGCGTAGCGCGGCGGCGGGTGAGCGGCACAGACAAACGATGCGTTCACCGATCTCTACGCGTTTGGCCTCGGCGCATTCATTCGCTCTGGAGATCAGGGCCTTTTCAAAACTGCATTTTATTTCGGCTGGCATGCGCGTGACAGAGTTTTCCCGATTGGTGGTTCGTTGCCCCGGGCCGACCAGGTTCCGCCGGGCCAGCGGCAGGTTGCACCGTGGTTCGAGGCATCCATTCTATACCCAGAAGGATAGATATTTAATGCTCCGATTAGTGCATCCTTGTCGTTCTAGTGGCCGAGCGTTTTGTCGTCGAGCCAATAACCGCTGAATAAATGGATTAACATAGTGTCCGATCAAGACAAGCAGTCCCAGGACCTGACCCTCGAACACCGTATCCTGATAAGGGTACGCAAGGTTCTGGCAAGCGTGGTTCGAGACGTAACCCCGGCGCCCGGCAGGCCCAATCCGCTGTCACCCAGCACGATCGAAGATATTCGCGATTGTTTCGCGCTGATCTCGGCGCGCGAACGCGAACTGAGTGGTAAACAGAATCCGGATGTGCCGGTATTTGCGGATGAAGGCGCAACCACCCGCATTGTCGATTTGAAAAAACCCGAATCCGACTAACGCTGGCAGACGCTGGAGTCGTCCGCGCCCCCGGTTTACGTTATCTCAATGCGAACCCGCGCCTATTGCGGCTTTACCCTGACTCGCTTCCCGTTTTTCAGGGCGAACACGGTGTTGGGCAGGTTCTGCAGGACCACGCCGGCAAACGCGTCCAGCGCGCTTTTTCGCGGAAAACTTTTTCTAAACACCAGCGATACACGACGACAGGCATCGCGGAAATCGAGTTGGCGAGCCACGACGCCGCTGCCGGTAGTCCAGGAACCACGCATCGCCAGTGCCGGCACCAGGGTAGAACCGAAGCCGGCGCCGACCAGCTGCAGCAGGGTTTCCAGGCTGGCCGCCTGCAAATCGGCCTGCTCCCCCTGTTGCTCGCGTTGTCCGAGATGGCAC
>JAASSH010000168.1 GCA_021767985.1 Gammaproteobacteria bacterium
CTTGTCGTCACTTTTCGAGTGCACGATCTGAATCGGTACCGCCCGCGCGGCCGCACCCATCTCGTCCTGCATCGCGGATACAATCGCAACCACCGGCCGGTTACGCGGCTCCCGGTTGAGTTCATGTCGCACCGCATCGGCCTTTTCGGCGTAGGGCACCCCGGCCACCGCCGCCCCCGAGGCTATCTTGTCTGCGTGCGCCACCATCATGGCCACGGCCATGCCCGCGCCGGACGACAGGCCGCAAACGTGAACGCGGCGTGGATCTACCGGGTAATGCAGCTTGATCTCCTCGATAATCTGCCACAGGTCTTCGACCTCGCCCGCGCCCGCGTGTATTTCGCGATCGAACCACCAGCCCCAGCAGTTCCGGTTGCGCAGTCCCCGGTAGCTGGTGATGAACGGATAAGCGACCAGGAAGCCGTGCCGATCGGCCAGTTCGTTGAACCCGGTTATTTTCTCGATATCGCGGTTGTCCTGCCGGCAACCGTGCAGCACCACCACCAGCGGGCGCAGTTTCCGGCCCGCGTCGCCGCTCGGCACGTGAACCAAATAGCGGCGCGTCCTCGATCCCGGATAGGCCTTTGCCTGGAACGTATGCGTGACATCGTTCGGCAGCGCTTCGCGTCTGCGTTCGCGCCAGGCGATCAACGCCGCCTGGATGCCGCCCCGAAACGGTGCCCGCACCAGTTTCCTTAAACTGGACCATCGAAAAAACGCACGGATCTTGTGCAATGAGTCGCTTATCACTTGAGAGCGTTCCCTGTCAGGTTAACTGCCGATGCACCCAATTGAAGCCTGGCCTGGCGGCTATTGGTAATGACTAATGCAGATCATAGCCTACAACTTCTCGGGCGTTGAAAATTGATGACTATTTCGCAGTGCCGACCAGGGCGCCCTTTTTTATCTTGCAACGCCGGAATGCGCCGTTTGAACCCGGCGTTTCCTGGAATCGAAAGAAAGCCGGTGATCATGATTTAGATCAATGCCCCGCACCGTTGCCGGTGATTAACTAAATCGCGTTTAGCAACCAGGTAAGTATAGCGATAGCCATGAACCAGACCCAGGCGACTAATTCGACGCTAACCTTAGCAGCGATCGGGAATCTTCATCAGCTCGAAAAAGTAACTCCTAAATGCCAGCGCGGCTCTGCGCCGTTACGGCTGCTGTGGCTGCTACTGTTGAGCGTTTTCCTCGTCGTTGGCTGCGAACGGTTTCGCCAGGGCAGCTATCCCGGCGATTTCGTTTACCTTAAGCATAATGAGGTAACCGGTGAAATGGCGCTGCTCAGCTCGTACATGAGTCAACTCGACGAGATTATGCTGGACGACGCAACCGTCAGCAGCGAGCAACAGCAGCAAATCCTCGCCGTCCTTTCCAACATCGACGCCAGCGCATCCAGGCTCGGCTCCGGCAACGTCAGGACAAATCACCTGCTGATCGACAAGCATATCGACCAGTTCACGCTCGACGTCAATACCGCGATTCGCGATGCCCGCGCCGACCCTCCGAATTATTTCGCCCTGGGCAGACTCTCGGGTAGCTGCGCCGGCTGCCACAAGTTTCGCTAGTCCAGGCCGCCCTGGGTGATTCAGCCATTGAGTTCGATCCGCCGGGCATTGAAGTTTTACGCGGATATCGCTATTTTTGCACCGATTACCGAATCGGATTCGTGGACCATGCTACCGATGCCTAAAATATCCATAACTCGCCTTTGTTCTGTCCTGCTTTGCCTGCTGACCCTGTCCTCCGGGGCCGTGCTGGCAGCGCCCCCCGAGGGTTACAAATTCCTGTCGCTGACCGCGGCATCCGAGCAGGCGAGCGCCGCCAACAAGCCGATGCTGCTGTATTTCGGTCGCTACGGTTGCAGCACCTGCCGCAAGATGCACGCGGAAGTCTTCAGCGACGCGGCGCTCAACAAACAGTACAACAGCGAATTCGTGCTGGCCTACGTGGATACCGAAAGCGGTAACCGCATCAGGCTCGCCAACGGCGAAACCACGACCGAGATGCAGTTTGCCTCGCGCAGCCGAATTCTCGGCACCCCGACCTTTATCTTTTTCTCCCCCGAACAGAAGCCCCTGTTCAAAAAGGCCGGTTTTCAAAGCATCGAGCAAATGAATCACTACGGCGACTTTGTCGCGCAGGGCCATTACCGCACGATGTCGCTGCAGGATTACCTGGCCAGCCTGTGAAGTTTCGAGTCGCGGCACTGTGCCTGGTGCTGGCGGCGCTGCCGGCGCAGGCCACCGAGCGATGGAAATTCGACACCAGACTAGCCGTCACCGGTGATCCGGTGAGCGGCGTCTATCCGCACCTCGATGGCGCCGGCCGCAAACATATCGCGGTAGCGTCGCAGTCGGTGGCCACGACCTGGGAAGACAATCGCTCCGGCACGCCGCAGGTTTACGTCGCACGCAAGACAAATGACCAGGACCGGTTTTCGGCGGCGATGCAGGTCAGCGACGGTGGCGAAGCCTACGAACCCGCGATCGCCAGCCTGCCACAAAACCGTTTCGTGCTGGCCTGGGAACAGGATGGCGCCATCCACGCCCGAATCCTGAGCGATAGCGGACTCGGCACGTCCGCCAAGCTCAGTTCGGCGGCTTCCAGCCACGTCAGCCTGGCGAGCTTCGGCGCGCAAATTTTTGCCAGCTGGCGCGAGCAGCAGGACCGCCTGTGGTTCGTCAAGGTGGCGGCGCTAAGCGTCACGGCCGCCGGCAAGCTGGGAGTCGAATCGATAACCTCGGCCGAGGCGATTGGCCTCGAGACCCAGGTGCTGTTTCCGTCGATCGCGGTCAACGACGCGGGACTCTGCGTTGCCTGGGAGGACCGTCGCGCCGGCCATACCCGATTGCTGGTCAGCTCGTCGTCGGACCAGGCGCAAAGCTTCGGCGAGCCGCAGCACCTGAACGAGTTTTTATCGAACCGCAACCAGTACGATCAGGGCAACGGCGTTACCCGGGTGTCACTGGCGTCTTTCGCGCAGGATGAAATTCTGGCCGCCTGGATGGACAAGCGCCGCGGCGGCCTGGGTTACGGTATTTTCGCCGCACTCGGCTCCGACGGCGGAGCGATTTTCGGACCCAACGAAAAAGTCCATGGCGAGGCAGGCGACAAGCAACCGCATTACAATCCCGCCGTTGCGGGCAACTCGAACGGTGATTTCGTCGTCGCCTGGGATGATTTCAGACGCGGCGACTCGGATATCTGGCTCAGCGCCTACAACGACGACGAGGAATGGAGCCAGGATTTCAGCCCGGCGATCGCGAGCGGCGCCGGCGAGCAGTCCCACCCTGCAGTCGCGCTCGACGACCAGGGTCGATTACACCTGTTGTGGATGGAGCGCGGCGACATGAATGCACCGGGCCGACTCTGGTACAGCCGCGCTATGCCGCGCTGAAATCTGCCAGGCTTCTCAAAGGCGGCGCGCGGCTCACCAATAGTGCGGATGGCGGTGACGATGCCAGGGGTGGGGATACCAGGGATCGTAGTACCACGGGTCGTAGTACCACGGCGGCGGATAAGGATAAACCGGCGCGGCTACCCGCCTCTTCCACAGGAACGAACCCTCGACCGCAACGATCGGAAACATGTAGTCGTATTCGCCGATCGGCTGACTAACCTTGCCGTCGATGACGCCTACCACGGTTAACGGGCGTCCGGTCTCGTAAACCACGGGATCGATGAATTTATCGAAACTGGCGATAAAGCGCCCGTCGCTTTTACCGCTCGTAATCGGCCGGCCGTTATCCCGCAGGTTAAGCCGGATAATCTCGATCCAGGTCCGGTCGGCCTTGTTTTCGACCTTGCTGATTACCCCGCCCCATCGCACCTCGGAGCCGATATAGCTGTCGATATCCATGCGCACCCGCGTCAGGGTCAGGTTTTCGGGCGGATCCTTGCTGATCGCCTCCGGTGGTTTGCTGGCGCAGGCCGACACCAAAGCTATCAACAGAACGATTAAAATTTGCTTCATGGTCCTTAGTATCGAATCAATCCCGTTAAGTTCGCCAGCGCGACAATTTTAATCACCATGCCGCGCGTACGATGGCGTAGCAATGACCTGGATCAAGAATCGAACCAGGCCAGTTTTAGTCGTCATACCCGCGCAAGCAGGTATCTGGTTAATCTTGTCATACCCGCGCAAGCGGGTATCTGGCGAATCTCGTCATACCCGCGCAAGCGGGTATCTGGCGAATCTCGTCATACCCGCGCAAGCGGGTATCTTCATCGGTGACCGCCTAGGTTTCAGTTTGCACCTGGTGGATGCGGACATCGAGGGGTTTCGACGTGTCCAGGTGAATATCGCGCTGCGGGAAGGCGACGACAATACCCGCATCATTGAACTTGTTGTTGATCGCCTGGTGCAGCTCGCTAATGGTTTGTCGCCAGTAATCCATCGAGCCGATAAAACAGCGCAACACGATTGTCAACGAATTGTCGCCAAAGCTGTCGAATGTCACCAGTGTCGACGGCTCGTCGAGCACGCGTTCATGTTCGTCGGCGGCTTCCTGGACCAGCTGGATCGCGCGCGCAACATCGCTGCCGTAGGCGATACCGACCGGAATTACGATACGCGTCACCGGGTCCGACAGCGTCCAGTTGAGCAATCGGCCGGTGATAAACTCCTTGTTGGGTACCAACAGTTCCTGCTGGTCCCAGTTACGAATCGTGGTGGAGCGGATGCGAATCTTGGTTACGACCCCGTCGGTATTACCCACCGTGACCACGTCGCCGATTCGGATCGGACGTTCGAACAACAGGATCAGACCACAAATAAAATTTGCCACGATCTCCTGCAAGCCGAAACCGATACCGACACCCAGCGCCGCAATCAGCCACTGGATTTCCGACCAGCTGCCACCGAGCAGGTTGAACACGAGCACGATTCCGATTGCGACAATAGCGTACTGGGTCAGGGTTGCGGCCGCGTAACGACTACCCGCGGTGATATTGAGACGCGCCAGCAGCACGAACTCGAGCAGCGCCGGCAGACGGCGTGCACCGGCGATTATGATCAGGATGGCCAACACGCCATAGATCACGTCCTTCAACGTGACCGGCACCAATTGTTCCACGTCGTCGACCACGGTGCTGTACTGCCACAACGAGACCCGATCAAGAATGCTCAGGGCCGGGAACACGTCAGACCAGATGAACAACAGACCAACGGCGCCAACCAGCACCAGCGCCGTATTGATCAGCTTCGAGGTATCGTCGCCCAGTGCCTCGAAATCGATTTCCGGCTCTTCCGGCGGTTGAAAGTGGTCGACCTCAACGGAAGCGGCCTCGTCTTCTGCAACTTCCTGCGCGGCACGCTGCGCGCGACGTCGTTCCAACGCATCTTTGAACGCCAGTCGGCGTTCGGTCAACAATAACCAGCGCACCACGAGCTGATGAACAAGGATCATCGCGACGATCAACCAGAAGGTATCGAGCATGCGGGCGCCTAACTCTACCGCGGTATAGGTATATCCCGCTGTTGCCAGTACTGCCAGTATGACCGGTAATGCAAATCCGAGCGCTACCCAGAGATAGCGCAACAACATCATAGGATTGTCGCGCCTGGCCTCGTAATAGTTGCGCCTCACGCCCTGACGTGGCGACAGGATGCGAACGAAGTACCAGGCCAACGCCGCCATAACGATGACGAAACACAGGCGGCTAACACCGCTGGCCAACGCGGCGGGATCATAAGTGATCAGAACGATCATCAGAAAAACGGTCGGCAGGAAGATCCACATCAGACGTCGTGTTTCGTGACGCAAGCGTTTGACGGTTGCCGGGTTCCAGCCAAA
>JAASSH010000590.1 GCA_021767985.1 Gammaproteobacteria bacterium
AGCGATGTGAACAGGGATCAGCACCTGATTCCCGACGACACGGCAAATACGGAATTTTCCGATGACGATCAAATTCCGCGTGTTAAAGGTTTAATCGAATTGCTGAATCAGTACTTCGGTAAAAAATCAGATTAAGGCTTTTTTTGCGGTTACCAGGAATACCGGGTAATCCTTTTCTTCACCTTTAATGGTGTGCGCGGTAGAAAATTCGACCTGCTCGAATCCATGGCTTTCGAGTTTCGCGCGTAAACTATCTCGCTCAAATCCGAAATGAAATACGCCCTGCGTATCCGGAGGATGAAAACTGCCGTCCTCCTTGTCGAGATCGGCCAGCGCGATCATTCCGGAATCATTTAATAGCTCGTTGAATCGCTCGAGCAGCCCGGCAGTATCTTCCACGTGATGCATGGCCATGGCGCTTGCGATCAGGTCGAAACGGGAATCGAGCGGATCGTCGAATATATCCCGGCAAACTGTCTCCACCTTGCCCTGCAGCTCCGGCTTCGATTCAAGCTTGTCGAGCATCGCCTGCGAGGTATCCAGCGCGACGATTCGATTTACCCGTGGGGCAATCTGGGCGGAAATCAGCCCGGTACCGGCACCGAAATCCAGGACATTCATCCGTTCATGCAGTGGAACGTGTTCCAGTATCGAGGCGCCGATCGCGGATGCCAGCCTGGTTCTCCTGTCGTTCGCGTCCCAGTCCTTTGCCTTGGCTTCAAACAGATCTGTCATGAATTTCCTCCTGATTACGATAGTTTAAACCGCGACCGAATCTCTTCTAAGTGCCTGGCACAGACAATGGACTCCACCTCCGCCGAGCGTGAACATCGACATGTCGGGGGCATAGACCTCGTAACCGCGGGCGCGCATGTCTTGGTTCAGCTTGACGCTTCCCGCCATGGACAGAACCTTTTTATTACCCAGCGATACCAGGTTGACCCCGAGGTCCCTGGCCTCGGCGAAGCCAACGTCGACAAATTCGAAACCCTTGTTGCGCAACCAGTCGATGACCCAGCCCTCGAGCGCGTCGAGGCAGGCCACCAGCAGTTTGTGGTCCAACGGCACGACGAGACCGTCCATGTGCACGAACAGCGCCGGAATCGGTGCAACCTCGACGTCCCAGCCCTCGGCGCGCACGAATTCGGCGACCTGCTCGGCGCCTTCCTGCTCGGAACGCTCACCGCAGTAGCCGATCAGCACACTGCCGGGTTCGAGAATAACGAAATCACCGCCCTCGAAATGTCCCGCGGTGGCGTAACGCCAGATCGGGATATCGTGTTCCTGGTAAAACTTGATCGTCGTGTAGTAATCGGCGCGCCGGCACTTGAGCTGCATGTGACAGATCAGCGCGCCCCATGGCGTCATCGCGCTGGAGTCGCGCGCGAAGAAGTTACGATGCAGCACCGGGTCGGATTCGAGATAGTGGCAGGTCACGCCGGCTTCCTCGTAAATGCGCACCATTTCCCGGTGCTGTTGCTGCGCCAGCTCGAAGTCGAAGCTGACGCCGGTCTTGTGCATGTTTTTCAGCGTGCGCCCGATCAATGGCCCGGCTTCGACCCACTGGTAGTAGTCCGGCTTACCCAGCAACACATCGCGCAACACGCCGTAGTCGTTGTCGATCCCCCAGTGGGTTGCCTCATCGCTCATGAAACTTATCCCTCGGCCAGTGATGTGGCGCAGTTTGGCATAATCGAGAGAATCTGAAAATGGAAAGTCCGGGGAGGGCGGCGAAGTTGAGGAGGGAACGGCATCAGGTCTCACGTTAAAAAAAACTATGATCGGTTTTTGCTACGCGCCATCTTGATAATTAGCAGATCCTCATCCGTTCCTGGCAGGAGGCAATCTTCGACTCCTGCAGCAAGGCATGTTTAAGGCCTGAATTAATTAAAGCGACGAGAAACGCCTGCCCTCGCGGCGCAGCTGTAACAGGCGCACGTACAGCGATATCACGAAAAGCAGGATAAATAGCGCGATGTATAGTTCCTTGATTTCCTGGGCCTGGTCGAAGTAGAAGTTGAAATCGATGGCACGCTCTATTTTCGACGGCCAGGTGGCAATCGAAGCAATCACCGCGGTGGGCAGGCAAATCGAAGTCGGCAACAGCCACCAGAACCTGTTCTGGTAATTAATTCGGCGCTTGCGCAGCATGAATACCAACGGCACCACGACCCCCCCGATAAAAATCAGCAGAGATACGATAGCCTTGGGCAGCCGGTCCAGGAATATCGAGGTATTGTGAAAATTGGTTTCCTGCTGGTCGTTTATACTTTGAAAGTAATCGCCCGTTTCCCAGCCGAACCAGTGCTGTCCCCAGCTGGCTTCCTCGCCGGCGAAGTAAACGCAGCCCAGGCAGTAGAGCAGCAGAAAGATCCTGGGAATATAGTGCAGCTCCTTATGGAAACGATAGAGCACGCATATTGTCACCCCGAGCGAAACCAGCAATAGAAAAACGGTCAGGTTTTCTACCAAACCTGTCTCATTCCTAAGCCACGACTCGAGCCC
>JAASSH010000169.1 GCA_021767985.1 Gammaproteobacteria bacterium
CGCCCTTGGCGCTATCGCCGTTTTTGGCCAGTTTCGATTTGCGATCGACCACCGCGTCGATATCGAATTGCCCCTTGGTCAGGAAGTTTGCCAGATCGGTGAAATCCTGGTCACTCATCTTGCCGGCAAACCCGTGGGTCGAGTCTTTCATTGCCGCAATCACTTTTGCGTTCGAGGCCCCTTGCAGTTGAGTTAGACCACCAATGCCGGTTTTATACGAGCCCGAGGCATAGGCGCCATCCTTGCCCATCAAGTCCCACCCATGGCAGGATTTACAGCGATGGGTCGTAGCACCCTTCTTTTTGGTGTTGGAAGAAGGCCAGGCCGGGTGCGTGCCATCCGGCTTCGCAGCGCCCACTACCTTGTACCATTTATCATATAGCTTGCCTCCGCGAACGACCGACGTGACTTCGTCCGCTAAGCCAATTTGCGAACAGGCCAGGAATGCTAAACCAAGAAAACAACTTGTAATCTGTTTGATATTCATTAAAACCCCTCCTAAGAAAATTTATTTTTCATACATACCTCACTCGACATTAATACAGATGCTCTTTATACCTCTTTTGATACAGATCAAAATAATCGGGAATATTAAAAGCTATTGTGGAAATCGGCTGAAGGGGCTATCCCCATTGCAGCTATACACATGCGCTACAACAACGAATCCCGTGACGGAATAATTTGTAATGCTTGTGGGGGAAATGTTTAGTAGCCAGGTTGTTTAAAAGTGATCAGCAGCCGACAGGGGATTTTTAGTTAAACGATATTATTCGGACCTTTACCGGAGGTTCCCATGATCAGGAAAACGTTTACGGCTCTCGCATTAATCAGCGTGCTGTGGGCAGCACCGCAAGTATCTTCTTTTTTCTTTTCGATACCGTCAGGTACAGCCGCGGCTCAGTCGCAGCCGGTTACTCCCAACTGGTTCGACCCGTCGACCTGGATGGCGATGCCGGGCGCGACGACAATGCCGGGTATGACAGGAATGCCGGGTATGACAGGAATGCCGGGTATGACAGGAATGCCGGGTGCACCGTTACAGTTGAATCTGGCGACACCGGGCGGCTGGTCGGCCTTCATGCGCCCGAGCACCTACGGGGCTTTCATGAATCCGGCAACCTACGGACAATTCATGACGCCGCAGTTCTACATGCAGTTCGCCAACCCCAATAACTGGATGAGCTGGATGAATCCGGCGTCATACATGGCCTTTATGAATCCCACTAACTATATGGCGATGATGAACCCGATGGAGTACATGACCTTCATGAATCCCGCGACCTACATGCAGTGGATGAATCCCGGGAACTACGCGATGTACATGAATCCCGCGACCTACATGCAATGGATGAATCCGGCGGCTTATACGTTTCCGACAACGACTCAGGCACCGGGCTACAACTGGTTTGATCCCAACGTCTGGGCCCAGATGATGCAACCGGGTCAGGCGCCCGGTGCAACGAACCAGGGACAGCCGTTTTTTAATCCGTTTGATCCATCGACCTATATGACACAACCGCAGACCCAGCCCGAATCCGGCCAGTGATGAAGCCGTTTTATAGCCAAGGGCCATCGTGTCGGTCGAGATAGTTCGGAGTGAACGCATGAACTACCAATCACGCCTACCGATACTTTTACTCGGCGCTTGCCTGGCGCTACTGGCGGGGACGACAATAGCTGAAGAGCAACCGTCGACCGAGCGTTTGAAAGAGGGCTGGACCGTCTTCAATCGTACCTGCACCGTCTGCCACTGGCCGGGCGTTGGCGGCGCGCCGCGGATCGGCGATAAAAATGCCTGGCAGAAGCGTATCGATCTCGGCGTGACGGTTTTGTATCGGCATGCAATTAATGGCTTTACCGGGGCTTCCGGCAAACGAATGCCGGCGCGGGGGGGTAACTGGAACCTCACCGACGATCAGGTCAGGGCCGCGGTCGATTATATCGTCCACAATTCTCGGTAACGGAATTCACCATGATCACGTTCTGCAAAAGATTCCATGCGATGCAAAATCTGAACTTACCGGGTCGTTTGCTGTTGCTGTTACTGGCAACGGCGTTCGCCAGCAATCCGTTGCAGGCGCAGAGCCAGCAGGCGGCGCCAACTTCCGCCGAAGCTACCCGGGCCGCCAAGTCCAGAGCGAAGACAATGGATCCCAATACCTACGTCTTGATGATGACGATGTCGATGGATCCACGTATCTGGTCCAACCCGATCAGTAGCTGCGCGGCCTGTCATGACAACGAGGACGTGGGCCGTTATCAACAGGTCTTCGGCCCGTACGTTTCGGCGATGATGAATCCGATGACGATGGCCGATCCAGATATGTACAACGATATGATGTCGTCGATGCTCGATCCGAAAATGGCAGAGTATTGGCAACGCGCGGTCGAAGAGAAGTATGGCCTCAGTCCGGGTAGTCCGCTACCGAGTATGCATGCCTGGCCATGGGGCATGGTGCCCGGCGTCCCGATGCCGCTACCGACACAATAAAGCCTTTCCTGTTGGCATCCAGTCGGCCACTACTGGAACCAGCCCAGACCAATTCAACACGCCCGGCATAGATCACAGCGCCGTACTGTTTTTTTAGGCAGTGACTCGTCCCACGCCCGCTCACCGGGTAAACCGGTAATTGTCTGATGTCATGATCGAAATCAGCCCTGGCCGGTAAAAATTATTGATCGCTAGATTTAATCCAGTGAATTACGTCAGTTTTTGCGATAAATCAATTCGACTCGATAAAGTTTCATTATCATGGGATTAAATTTTAGGATGTCTGTAACAGACGATTGGGCTCATGTTCAAACGGTTTGTTCCATTTTTTCTATTATTCGTGGGTCTTGCGTTGCTTCCTGCTCCGGGGCCCGCCGAGGATTTCAGCGCCCTGGTTAAACGTTGCGAAATCTGCCACGGGCAAAATGGCAATAGCGGGTTGCCGATGTTCCCGAGTATCGCCGGTTTTTCCTACGAGGGATTTCTCTACACCATGGACGAGTATCGTGAAAACAGGCGTATCGCGATTGAATTTCAGCAACCCAACGAGCCCGAAACGGTTATGATCAACATTGCGCAGCAATTGAGCGACGCGGATCTCAAAGGGCTGGCGAATTATTTTTCCAAACGGAAGTATATCCCAAGAAGTCAGGCGTTTGACCCGGAACTTGCCAGTCGCGGCGCAATTCTACACGAAAGCCATTGCGAACGATGTCACCTGCAAAATGGTACCGAACCCGCAGATGACAAGCCCATCCTCGCCGGGCAATGGACGCCATACCTGAGGCTGCAGTTCAAAAATATTCTCAGCGGCAAACGCCTCGTGTCACGGCGCATGTCAAACCGGTTGAAGAAGCTGAATCAGGAGGACATCGAGGCGCTGCTGAATTTCTATGCCTCGGTTAACTAAGTCTGCCGGATGAATTTATTCTTCGATCAGAGCGGTTAACCGGCCGACCATTTCATCCGAATCCCATTCGATCGCACCGTATAGGGTAAAGATGATTTTGCCCTGCTTGTCGAGAATAAAATTTGCCGGGGCAGCAAAGACCTTCCAACGACCCAGGGTACTGCCATCGCTATCCATCAGCACCGGAAAGTCGACCGGCACTTCCCGTAAGAACTGACGCACCTGTTCGGGCGATTCGCCCATGTTAACAGTAACAATTTTGAACGGCTTGTTGCGCATCTTTTCAAGCAACCGATTCATGGTTGGCATTTCGGTACGACAGGGCGTGCAATAGGTAGCCCAGAACTGCACCAGCAAAATGTTGCCTCGATATTCGGTCAGCGAATGGTGCCGACCCTGTAAATCGGGCAATTCGATCTCGGGTGATGTCAGGTTACCCCAATATTCCTTCAACTGACCCGCGGCAGCCTGCGCCTGCTGGCCCGTCAAAACAAGCGACAGGCACAATACCAGGTGACGGTAAAAACCCATTCTCAAATTGCCCCGAGTTTTTGCAAACTGTCATGAATCAATGAATCGAGTTGGCGCGTCATTTCCATCTCGGTCGGGGTTTGGTCATTACGCAGGTAAAAGTACCCGCGCACGCCGTCAATTAAATCGGTTTGCACCCGGCTGCCCGATTTTTCAAGCATTGCCGTCAAGTGCGCTAATCCCCAGCGGTTAGCGGTGCGTTCTCCTTCCAGTACCAGAATCGGATGAATTGACAACCCGGTTTCATCGATATAAACCGGTTCGGAGCCGGGATCGGGCGTTGTTTTGTAAATTCGGGGAGTGATCAAGAGTGCGCCTTTCAGTTTCGAGTCCATTTGCTGCAATTTTTTATCGGCCAGTCCGCGGATTACCGGCACCGCGGCGCGCGCACCGGCGAGCAGGTACAATCGCTCGGCACTGGTGGTGTCCATGATATGCCTGAGCACGGTGACAACCTCTGCGGCCGGAATTCGCGCGATATTCGACGGCAGTGACGACAGGAAATGTGCACTCAACATGTCGGGGAAATAAATCTGATAACCCCTGCTTGCAAGCCTTCTTGCGGTATCAAACTCGATCGCATCCTCCCCCTGTCTGCAGGCAAACCAGATAATGCCGGTTTTTGCCGGTTTGCCGAACGTGACAATGTCGATTTCGACTTCGTCGTTGATTTCAAGGGTCGAACGGCTTTCGGCGTGCACAGCAAATGCCACTGTGGCGAGTAACAGGGCGCCCGCGCAACATACTATCCAGCGATGAAAAGTCAGGGTCTGCAATCTGCCGCCTTTTTAACAAATCAAATAATATAGTGGCATGACGACGATGCCGTAGCTCAGGTCTCGATCACGCCCACCTTACCAGTCTCCGCTGGCGCCTGCCTGCATGATCTCGGTCATTGCATCGCGGATACGAATTGCATCCTTGATCAACTCCGGATCCAGCTGGGATCCAGGTTGCCACGCGCGCGCCAGCCAGCTGACGTCCCAGTCCAGCGTCATTAGCCAGATTTCGCCGGTGGCGTCTTCCATGACGGTAATACGGCACGGAATAAAAATGGAAAACTCGGGGCTGAAGTCGAGCATGCGCCGGCCGACGATGGCATCGCAGAACTGCAGTATTTCCAGCCGCAGTGTCGGCAAACCTGAAAAAGCGCTGACGTCCCGCCAAAACTCGTTGTGCCCCACTTTCTTGAAATTGACCTCGTTAGCCTTGAGTTCCATCGCCTCGACGACTTCGTCGAACGTCAACTCCGGATCGGCCTTGATTTTGTCAGTCATGAAATTGAACAGATCGCGCATGGACATGCTGCTCGCCGGGGTCATCATGTCGAAAAGCGCCTTTTTTTGTTCCCGCGGTAGCGGCGGCAGAACACGATTCGATTGCCGCATCAATTGCTGACGGCGAATTTTTTGCGCCTCCTCGGACAAGTCCTGGATCAGGCGCGGGCCGGATTCGAAATTGGGCGCAAGCTCCGCCGCCACGCTGGCTGGCAAATCCGTACTCGAGCTTTGCTGAGCGAAAACGACCCCGGAATTTACGAAAGCTGACAAAACAAACCAAAGTCCCCAGTTCCGCATAACTCAACATTCCCCGCGTAAAGCTTTAATCACCTACTTGACCACGCGTTCCACGCTGTCCGATTCGCCTTTGTTGTCTTCCCATTGCAGGGCGACAGTATCACCCGCCTTGACGTCGGCGATGTCGAACGACAGGTAAGGATCCGCCGATACTCCGGGACCGAGATTCAGCGTGCCGACATGCTCGCTGTTGACCGAAAATTTCACGTACTTGATATAGTGAATCGGAATCTTGTTGCCACCGGAGTCGAGTCGATTCCCGGTTTCCATCGGATGCTTGATTAAACA
>JAASSH010000170.1 GCA_021767985.1 Gammaproteobacteria bacterium
TGCACGGCTTCGAGGGCGAACTCGATGACCAGCACCATCGCAGCACCATCGGCGGCTGGCGTTTCGACGGCCTGCCCTGGGAGCAGTGCTGACTCCCCGGGCTTCCGGTAATTCCGAAAAAGTTTGTCGCAAGCCCTTTCCAGTCACCGGGCTGAATCTGCTTCGCTAACCTCAATGCCGGGAGCCCCGGTCGAACAGCGGCACCGAGCTGCGTTTGACGAACGGGATCAGCATGACGCCCGCGACGAAACCGCCGATATGAGCCCACCAGGCGGTGGTGACGTCGCTCGAAAACAGGATACTGTAGATCTGCAGCCCGACCCAGAGGCCGATCATCAGGTAAGCCGGTAAAAACAATGGCCACTTTAGCAGCACCAGCAGAATAATCCGCACGCGCGGGTGCAGCACCAGGTAGGCTCCCAGCACCCCGGCGACCCCGCCGCTGGCCCCGATCAGGGGCGTGATCGAATCGGTTTCCGCCAGTGCGTGCGCGAGGCTCGCGAACATGCCGCAGGCGCAGTAGAAAACCAGGAATCGCCAGTGACCCATGCTGTCCTCGATGTTATCGCCGAAAACCCAGAGAAAAGCCATATTGCCGATCAGGTGGAGCCATCCGCCGTGCAGAAACATCGAACTCAGTAGCGTCAACTCGGCCGGCAACATGACCAGCTCGGGTGCCAGTTGGCGCTGCTCGAACAGCACCGCCGGCAGCATGCCGAAGGAGACAATCAACGCCCGCTCCTGCTCGCCTGGCAAATATCGCTGGTATAGAAACACGACGACGCAGAGCAGGATCACGCAAAAAGTGACGATTTGAAATGGAATAACCTTGAGCGGGTTCTGGTCGTGAAGCGGCAGGAACATGGGTTGACTGGATTCCGCGGTTAAATCGCGGGGTGGCAGAAAAACGGGAAACTGATTGGCGCTAACATTCGGGAGAGACCGGGTACAGGCCGATAGCTCTTTACCCCTCGACGGCGACCTAGAACGTCATCCGGTTATAGGCATCGAGCGCCGCGATCTTGTAGGCCTCGGCCAGCGTCGGGTAGTTGAACACCGTTTGCACGAAGTAATCCAGCGTGCCGCCGAGCGAGATGACAGCCTGGCCGATATGCACCAGCTCGGTAGCGCCCTCGCCGATGATATGCACCCCGAGCAGTTTCTGGGTTTCGATCGAGAACAGCATCTTCAGCATGCCCTCGCGCAGGCCCATGATCTGCCCGCGCGCGGTTTCGCGAAAGCGCGCGATGCCGACCTCGTAGGCGATATGGCGCTGGTTGCATTCCTGCTCGGTCAGCCCGACCATGCTGATTTCGGGCACCGCGTAAATGCCGTAGGGAAAGAGTTCCGGCTGGCTCGCGACATCCGCGCCGAAAGCGTGACAGGCCGCATGCCGGCCCTGCTCCATCGAGGTCGAGGCCAGGCTCGGAAAACCGACCACATCGCCGGCGGCATAGATATGCGATTGCGCCGTCTGGTAATCCTCGTTGACCGGAATACGGCCGCGCCTGTCCGCTTCGATGCCGACATTTTCCAGCCCCAGGTCGTCGGTCACGCCCTGGCGTCCCGCGGCGAATAAAACCGTATCGACAGCCATGCTCTTGCCGCTCTTGAACTTGACTACCACCTTGCCGTCGTCGAACCGGTTAATGGTGCTGATCTGGTCGCCCAGCCGCACCTGGATATTGCAGTCACGCAGGTGATGTATCAGTTCGTCGACGATTTCACGATCGACGAATCCAAGCAGGTAGTCCATGGTTTCGAGTACGGTGACCTCGATATCGAGCGCCTTGAATATGGTCGCATACTCGACCCCGATGACGCCGCCGCCGACCACCAGCAGTTTTTTAGGGATACGTTTCAGGTGGAGAATTTCATCGCTATCGATGATCGCCTCGCCGTCGAATGGCACGTTGTCCGGTCGATGCGTGCGGGTGCCGACACAGATGACGAAATAATCGGCGGTGAACTGGTTGACGAGGCCGTCGTGCTGTTCGACACTGATCGAATGCTCGTCGATGAAACGCGCGTGTCCGTACTCGATCTCGACGCCGTTGCGCATCAGCTGGTGCTGGATAATTTCGATCTCATGCCCGAGGGTCGAGGTCAACCGCTGTTTGAGATCGTCCGCGGTAATATGATCCTTGACCTTGTAACTGCGGCCGTATATGCCGCGCTGGCGCCAGCCGGACAGGAACAGGACGGTTTCACGCAGGGTCTTGCTGGGGATGGTGCCGGTATGAACCGTAACGCCGCCGACGATTTCATTCTTCTCGACCAGCAGCACGCTTTTACCGATCTTGGCGGCCTGAATCGCGGCGCGTTTTCCGGCCGGACCGCTGCCCAAAACGATCAAGTCATAATGTACATGCACGCCGATCTCCCCCGTTTTTCGGCAATATAGCTAATTTTTAGACCCAAGTCGCCGGATTTCCTGCCATATGCCGCCCACGCTGCGTCCCAGCGGCGAGGTATCCCTGAGCACCCTGGGCAAACCGTCGATGGCATTAATGGCAGCCTTCCGGGTAGGGAATTCACCGTACATCACGCTATAGACTTCGCGGTTGCCGGTAAGGGTCTTGAAGACGTGCAGCCGTTCGGGATCGACCCCGCGCTGTGCCAGGTTGGCAACGTATGCATAGTAATTATCGGGATCGAAACCGTCGTAACTGAGCAGCAGAATCTGGATCGTGCCGACGCTATTCTCGCGTTGCCCGATCCATTCCAGCGATTGCTGCAGCTCGAGGTCGAAGCGTTGCCGGTTGTCGGCGGGTACCGGCGCCGGCTCGTCGGCCACGGTAGCCTGCGACGGCGCCTCGACGATTACGGCTTCGCTGTCCGAGGCGGTTCCGGGTTCGCCCGCCAACAGGGTCTCCGACTGCTGCGCGGTGTTCGCCTCCGGCTGCACCGCCGCTGCCACTTCAGTTGCCGCTGCGTCATCATCCGCCTCCCGGGCCGCGGTGTCGCTGTCGGCGGCCGCGGCTGGCACCTCGATCGATTCCTGCTCGGCTGCGGCTGGCGTCGCGACGGGTTCCGGCTCGACTGCGGCCGTACTTATCGCGGCGGATTCCGGCTCGGCCTCGGTCTCGGCTGCCGTCGCCGTAGCGGCTTCGTCCGTATTGTCGGTAACTGCAGCCGTTTGTGCCTCGGTCCCATCCTCGGTCGCGCCTTCCGCCGGGACTGCTACTTCTGGCTCCGCGACAACCTCCGCTTGCGCCTCGGGCTCAGGCTCGTCCGCGGGCGCTGGCGTGGTAGCGTCGGTTTCAGTACTGAAGACGATGGCGGGCGCAGGCTCGGTCATCCGGGGTTCAAAATACAGGTACCAGCCAATGCCCACGGCCAGCACGAACAGCAAGAGTGCCGCGAAGATTACCCGGCTGCCCTGTCGAACCGACTCGGTCTGCTCCACCGGGGCGGCCGACTGAATCTGGTCGCCGTCACGCTCGACGATTTCGATCACGCGACCCACGTTCCCCTTCGCGGCGGCAATCTGTTTGCGCAGCGGCGACGGAATCGACAGCTTGCCGACCGGGTTATCCGGAAACAGGTAGAACCCCAGGAAAGACCGGACCTCGTCCTCGCTGAACGGCATTTGCTGAAAACTCTCCACCCTCACCTGGTACTGTTGCGAGAGTTGGCGCAGCTCGTTGAAGCCCTCGATACTGCTGGCGATGATCAGGTTGAGCTGCTTGTCGATACCATCGGTAGACCAGCTCAGGAACAGCTGATGCCGGGTCTTCTTGAGCGCCGCTTCGAAGTGATCGGCGATGATGATGTCGCCTTTGCCCGCGGCCGCAAACAGTGCTTCGACCTCGGTGCTCCGATCCATGCGAGTTTCGTCTCCCTGCTCACCGGACTCGAGGTCAAGCCAGAAAATCGCACGCTCGGCCAGGCGCGTATACCCCAGTTCTTCCAGCAGTCGCGTCTTGCCAACCCCGTCTTCGCCATAGAGCAGGAACAGCGAAGCACCCTCATTGAGTTCCCGCGTGAAGTCTTCCATCAGGTTCGCGGTTTGACGGGTTAGAAAGTAAGGCTTGCTCACGGTTTGATTGTAGTATTTGTTAAAGCAATTTAATTGCTGTCGTTTATACTTGTTAGCGAGTAACGATTCAAATTTAAATTCTCCTGAGCGGAGCATCGATTGCCCCAACAAAGCTATACCTATGAAGATCTGCTCGCGATCCAGAGCATTATTCGCGAGGCCGCAAGCCACAGCCTGGCCGTCTACTATGCCTGCTCCAACGCCGACTTCAAGTCCGACGGCTCGATCGTGACCGAAGCCGACCTGGCAATGCAGCAGGCACTGACCGTGGCGCTTGCCGAACGTTACCCGGAGGTGCGCATGCTCGGCGAGGAAGACAACGAGGAGGAGCAAAACCGGGTAATACAGAGCGACCAGGATTTCTGGTGCCTGGACCCGGTCGACGGCACCACTAATTTTCATGCAACTATGCCGCTGTTTTCGGTTTCCCTGGGGCTGGTCAGCGCCGGTGAAATCATGCTCGGTGTCGTCTATGACCCCAATCGAGACGAGTTTTTCGGCGCCATACGAGAACAGGGATTCTGGATTAATGGCGACAGTGTCAAGCGCCCGAGACAACCCGAGAAGCTCGGCCGCTGCATCGCGTTTATCGATTTCAAGCGCCTCAACGATGCCATGAGCACCAGCCTGGTGCTCGATACGCCCTACAAATCGCAGCGCAATATCGGTACCTGCGCGCTGGAATGGGCCTGGCTGGCCGCCGGCCGGGCCAATCTCCTGCTGCACGGCAGCGAGAGCATCTGGGACTACGCCGCCGGGGTATTGCTGAACCAGGAAGCCGGTGGTCTGAGCGAAACCTTCGACGCCGAACCCGTCTTCAAGCAAACCCTGCAGTCGCGTTCGGTGATCGCGGCGAGCAGCCCGGAACTGTTCGATCAATGGACGACGCGGGTACGCTCCATCACCTGATTTCCGGCAAAACCGCTGGTCGCATTCTGATCCTGTTGCTGGCACTGGTTGCAACCGCAGTCCAGGCCGAACCGCTGCGCGTGCTGACTCAGAACATGAACCGCTTTTTCGACGATGTCGACGACGGCAACCAGGAAAAGGTGCTTTCCCGCAAGCGTTTCAGGAACCGTGTCGCAATCGCGGCCAGGAAATTTGGTGATCAGTTCGAATTGCCGCATGTCATCGCGCTGCAGGAAGTAGAGAACCTGAACGTGCTGGCGCACATCGCGGCCGAGATTCGCGACCGCTACGACGCGCGCTACCGACCGCTACTGCTTCCCGGGCAGGATCCGTCCGGAATCAATCTCGCCTACCTGCTGCGCCACGATGTAGCAATCCGCAAGGTCGATCAACTATTCTCCAACAGGACTTACGGGGACGACGGCCACCCGCTGTTTTCGCGGCCGCCCCTGTACCTGGAAGCCTGCTACCTCGAGCGCTGCCTGAGCCTGTTGAACCTGCACCTGCGCTCGATGCGTGGTATCGATAGCGACAGCGACGGCGAACGGGTGCGGCGTAAGCGGCTGGCACAGGCCGAAACCATTGCAGGCTGGAGTAATCGGCTGCAGACATCGAATCCACCGGTTTCGCTACTGATCCTGGGTGACCTGAACGCGCTGACGCCGACCGACCAAGATGTCGACGTCGCCGGCATTATCCGCGGGAATCCCGACAATACGGGGGTTCGCCTCGAGGGACGCGACCTGGTGCAACCCGACCTGGTAGACCTCACCCACATGATTAAACCCAAAAAACGTTACTCGTTCATTTTTCGACGCAGGAAACAGCAA
>JAASSH010000171.1 GCA_021767985.1 Gammaproteobacteria bacterium
AATCACCTGGGATGATGCCGGCAGGAGCGAGCTGCAGGCCATCTGGCTGCGCGATCATTGCCAGATGCCCGCCAGCCGCAACCCGGGTAACGGCCAGCGCTTGCTTAATATCACCGATATTCCGCCCGATATCGCGATCAGCAAGGCCCGCCTCGAGAACGATAAATTAATCGTCGAGTTCAGCCCGGACGGCCATCGCTCGGTGTTCGATTCCGACTGGTTGTATCGGAACTGCTACTGCCTCAATCGGCAACACGACGATCGAAGCGAAAGCGGCAAGACCCTGTGGCGCGGCGATTCCTTCGACAAGGCGCTGCCGCGCTATGCTTACCCGGATTACTGCGCGCAAGCCCGCAGCAAGCTGGCCGCGCTGCAGGCGGTGCGGGACTATGGTTTTGTGCTGCTCGATTCGGTTCCCTGTGAATCGGGCCAGGTACTGAAGGTCATCGAAACCTTTGGCTTCGTACGCGAAACCAATTACGGACCGCTGTTCGAGGTGCGCACCGAGGTCAACCCGAACAATCTTGCCTTTACCAACCTCGGGCTCGGATGTCACCTGGATAATCCCTATCGCGATCCGGTACCGGGATTGCAGTTACTGCATTGCCTGGATTCTTCCACCGAGGGCGGCGAGTCGATCCTGCAGGACGGATTCATGGCGGCCAGTGTACTGCGCCAGGAAAATCCCGGGCACTTTGCGACCCTGAGCCGAAACTGGATCAACTTTCGCTTCCGCGATGACAGCGCCGATCTACGGTCGCGCGTTCCGTTCATCGAAGTGAACGACCGCGACGAAGTCGTCAAGGTACGCTTTAACAATCGTTCGATTGACACCATCATGCTGGCGCCCGATCAGGTCAAACAATTCTACCCGGCTTACCGGCACTACGCCGAAATCCTGGAACGTGCGGAACTGCAGGTGGTGTTCAAATTGCAACCCGGTGAATTGATGCTGTTCGACAACACCCGGGTGTTGCACGCGCGCAAGGCCTACTCGGCGAGCGGCAGCCGACACCTGCAGGGCGCCTATAGCGATCTCGACGGCCTCTACAGCAGCCTGCGGATACTCGAAGCCAGTTCATGAAATACCGGGGTATTGTTTTCGACAAGGACGGCACTCTGCTCGATTTCAACAAAACCTGGCTGCCGGTCTACCTGCACGCGGCGCTCGAATTTGCCGAGGGCGACGAAACGCTGGCCGGACAGTTACTGGCGCAACACGGTTTCGCCCCGGCGCAGTCCCGTTTTATCGGCGGCAGCCTGCTGGCGGCCGGCAACAATCGGCAAATTGCCCAGGCCTGGGCCTCCCAGCTCGGCTGGCATGACCGCGTCGACGCGCTTAGCAACCGGCTGAACCAGATTTTCAACGAGCAAGGCTCGATACATGCAACCGCCGTTACCGGGCTGACCGACACGCTGGCGCAGCTTAAGCGTGCCGGGCATAAGCTCGGTGTCGCCACCGCAGACAGCCATCAGGGTATCGTCAACACGCTGCAGGCCTTCGACGTGCTGCGGCAGTTTGATTTCCTGGCGGGCTATGACAGCGGGCATGGCGTCAAACCCGAGGCCGGTATGGTGCTGGCATTCTGTGAGCAGATGGAGCTTGCGGTGGAGGCCGTGGTCGTGGTCGGTGATAATCGCCACGATATCGAAATGGGCCGCAACGCAGGCGCCGGGCTTTGCGTTGGCGTGCTGACCGGCACCAGTACCCGCGGCGACCTCGAAGACATCGCCGATATTGTTTTCGACGATATCACGGCGCTGCCGGCGGCGCTTTAGTCGGTTACTACCGGCGGTCCGCCGGGCTTGCCCCACTCGCACCAGGAGCCATCGTAAATCGAAAGACCGCGATAACCGATATGGTAAGCCGCAAATGCGGTTATGCAGGCGGTCACGCCCGAGCCGCAGCTGTGTATGCTGCGTTCACAGTCGCCAATCAACGGTGCGATTACTTCCCTGAGCTCCTGCTTGGGTTTCAGCAATCCATGCTTGAACATATCCGCGAAAGGCAGGTTCAACGCACCTGGCATATGCCCGCGCCGCAGTCCGGGACGCGGTTCTTCCACGCTGCCGCTGAACCGGGGTTCGGGACGAGCGTCGATGACGCATACTTTATCGTCATCCAGCGCCGCCAGCACATCCTGCGCATCGGCTATGAATTCCGGATTCAATTTGGCAATGAAATTTCCCGGCGTATAAGCGGGTTCGCGCGACAGGCTTTCGATCGGATACTCGGCCTCGTCCCAGGCCACCAGCCCGCCATCGAGCAGCGCGCTGTTGTCGCAGCCCATGGCGCGCAGCATCCACCAGCCGCGCGGGCTGGAAAACATTCCCATCGCGTCGTAAACCACCACGACGCTGTCCTGGTTTAATCCCAGCGCCTGCATTTCTCGGGTAAATATGTCTTCGCTCGGCATCATGTGCGGCAGATCCGAATCGGGGTCGCTGATCTTGCCGTCGAAATCGAAAAACCTGGCCCCGCGAATATGTTCCTGCTGCCACTCCTCGAAGGCGTCTCGGCCGGTAGCCGGCATATGCCAGCTCGAATCGAGAATGATAAGGTCTTCATGGTCGAGATGTTGATTTAACCAGTCGACACTGACCAGCGAGTCGGGTAATTGCAGCCTAGCCATAGATTAATCCGCCTGTTGCCAAGGCGCGCAACATATCCAATTGCGCGGCGCCTGGCAAGCGCTGCAGGCAGCCGCTATAGTGCCGCATCTATGCCCGGATTATCCAAACGCTACAGCGGTATGATTTTCGCGCTGGTGACCGCCTGCGGTCTGGGTGCGATTACCACGCTGGCCAAGGTTTTTTACGCAGATGGTGGCGACGCCATCACCCTGATGCTGGTGCGCCTGCTGGTCGCGACCCTGGCCTTCGGACTCCTGTTGCTACTGCGGCGTAAAAGCTTCCAGGTCGCGAGGATACATCGCCGATCGCTCGCCATGATCGGTCTGTTCTGGTCCGGCGGAATGATTTGTTACCTGAGCGCGGTCGAGACCATCTCGGTGAGCATCGCAGTGCTGATTTTCTACACTTATCCCTTGCTGGTACTGGCCTGGTCGATTTTAAGGCGTCGACTGCCCGCCTCCCTGCCTTTGATCGCGTTATTCGCGGCGGCATTTCTCGGACTCTACCTGGCCCTGTCCGGCAGCGAAATCAGGCTCGATTTCGGCGGCGTGCTGTTCGCGCTGCTGGCCAGTTGCGGAGCGGCATTTACCTTTATCCGCGGCGCCCATGTAGCGCCCGCACTGTCACCGCTGGTGATGACATTCTGGATCAACGCGGCGGGACTGCTCCTGATCGCGCCATTGCTGCTGAACGGCATCGCCATACCCGCCAGGCCGGATGGTGTGATCGCGCTGGCGCTAGCCACCCTGCTCTACCTGGTCGCGATACTGAGCCAGTTCGAGGCCCTGGCGCGGCTGCCGGCGGCGCGTGCGGCCTTCCTGCTAAACCTGGAGCCGGTGGTATCGATACTGTTGGCACACCTGGTGCTGCAGGAGAGCCTGACCATGATACAGACCAGCGGCGTTATCCTGGTCATCTCGGTCATCATCCTGTCGTTGCGTTTCAAGCCATCGAGTACTTGATCCCGTAACCCGATTCAGGCAAGGTCGGTTTTTTCACAAGTGGCGGTAACAGCATGACCAAGGCAATTCGAATTCATCAAACCGGCGGCCCCGAAGTCCTGAAATGGGAAGATATAGAGGTCGGAGAGCCCGGCGCTGGCCAGGTGCGGCTGCAGCAGTCCGCCTGCGGATTGAACTACATCGATGTGTACGGGCGCAGCGGCATGTACCCGGTTGGGGACTTGCCGGCGATTCTCGGCATGGAAGCGGTCGGCGTCGTGGATGCGCTCGGCGCCGGCGTCGACAGTCTTGCCGTCGGTGACCGGGTGGCTTACCCCATGCATCTCGGCGCCTACGCCGAGGCGCGCCTGATAGACGCCGACAAACTGGTTAAAATCCCGGACTCGATCAGCGATGAAACCGCGGCGGCGATGATGCTGAAAGGGCTTACCGCACACTACCTGCTGTTCCGAACTTATCCTGTCCAGGCTGGGGATAGCATCCTGGTTTACGCCGCCGCCGGGGGCGTTGGCCTGATCCTGTGCCAATGGGCGAACCTGCTCGGCGCAAACGTCATCGGCTGCGTGGGATCGGAAGCCAAGGCGGAACTCGCGCGCGCCAACGGCTGTCATCACGCCATCCTCTACCGTGACGAGGACATTCCCACCCGCGTGCGCGAAATAACCGACGGCAAAGGCGTGGCCGCAGCCTACGATTCCATCGGCAAGGCCACCTTCGAAGCTTCGCTCGATTCGCTGCAGCCGTTTGGTGTACTCGCCACCTACGGTAACGCCAGCGGCCCGGTCGAACCTTTCAATCCCCTGGTGCTTGCCGGTAAAGGTTCGCTATACGTCACCCGGCCGACACTGGCGACGCATATCTCGACCCGGGAATTGCTGATGCAGGGCGCCGAGCGCCTGGTCGACGCGGTCGCCAGCGGCCAGATCCATATAAGCGTCAACCAGACACTGCCGCTGGCGCAATGCGCCGAGGCTCACCGCCAGCTCGAAGCACGAGAAACCACCGGCTCTACCGTGCTAAAAATATAGGAAAAACTGTTAGACCAGTACAGTTTTGAGGGAGGTCTTGATTTCTCGATTCAAACCCGATATGCGCTATTGACGAGGCCTCTAAAAGGTCTCGAAACAGTCGTCGAATAATTACATTTTTCTTATTTTTTTCAATAACTTAAGAAGTATATTTTAATACCCCTTGGAATCGCCACAAGAATGGCATGCTGCACCGCACAAATTGCCTGTGAAGTACTTCACAATTCGTTTCCTGGGCCAAATCTGTAGCGATAAACTGTTATGCACTAATTTCAATAAATCTGAATCTGTTACTATTGCCGTTGCTACCTATACTTTCCACCATAACTTAACACCGCTGCCGGTCTGAGCAAGTAGGGCAGCATTTTTACAGGAGCAACACGATGAGCACTTTAAGAGCGAAGCACTTCCACCTGATCGAAGACATGGACATTGCCGCACTGACCTTCGCAGCGGTAGAACGCATCGAAGCATTCGCGGCTAACGTCAAAGGGGTGGCACGACTGTGGATCCGCCGTCACAACGACCGTCGCCTGCTGGCGATGATGGACGAGCGCATGCTGAACGACATCGGCCTGTCGAATCACGAGGTCCAAACCGAAGTCGCCAAGTACTTCTGGCAGAAGTAACTTCTGAACAATCAGTTCGCCAGACCGGTGTAGATCGAGAGATTTACACCGGTTTTTTTTGGCCCCGGGGAAACCTGGCGCTGCGTAAACCCGGGAACGACAAGCTGCGGCCGTGGGGAATCGGCTCGATGTAAAAATTGCTGCGTTCTATGTTTACTCTGACCCGGATCTCGAGATCGATACTATTGTTTCAGGCGATAGCCTGACTTGAACATCCACCACACCAGCGCCAGGCAGATCAGCAGAAACAGCGTAATCATTGCCAGGCTGATCGCAACACTGACGTCAGCCACCTCGAAGAAACTCCAGCGAAAGCCGCTGATCAGATAAAGCACGGGATTGAACAGGGTGACCGTCTGCCACACCGGCGGCAGCATGTTCACCGAGTAGAAGCTGCCGCCCAGAAACACCAGCGGCGTGATTACCAGCATCGGGATCAACTGCAGTTTCTCGAAATTGGTAGCCCACAGCCCGATGATGAATCCGAACAGCGCGAACGAAATACAGGTCAGCACCAGG
>JAASSH010000172.1 GCA_021767985.1 Gammaproteobacteria bacterium
GACGCGAGGGGATTCTGCAGGACCGGCAATGATCTCTGAAAACATCACCATCATCAATAAGCTCGGCTTGCACGCCAGGGCCGCATCCAAACTGGTTAGCTGCGCCAGCCAGTTCGAAAGCGAGGTATTCATCAGTCGCAAGGAAAATCGAGTTAACGCCAAAAGTATAATGGGGGTTATGATGCTGGCTGCCAGCAAGGGCGTCGAGCTCGAGCTCGAAATCGAAGGCGGCGACGAACAGGAATGTCGTAATGCGCTGGTCGAGCTGATTAACGATCGCTTCGGCGAAGACGAGTAAGCGGGATCATGGTAGAAGAGGATATCGAACAGCTACGTCAGGATATATCGGTTGCGCTCGACGCCGATGACAGCGTCGAGATATCGAAAATCCTGAGCGCTATCAGCGTCGCGGAGATAGCGCTGCTGCTCGATTCGCTGCCGTCGCAGCAACGCGATTCGATCTGGCCGCTGATCGAACCCGGGGACATGGGCGAGGTATTGCTCGAGACCCAGGACGACGTCAGCGACGCCAAGCTCAAGCAGCTCGAACCCGAAGAAATTGCCACCATCGTCGAAATCATGCCTGACGTCGACGATCAGGCGGACATCATCCTCGCGCTGCCTACCGACAAACTCGTCAAGACCCTGCATACGCTGGACGCAAACAAGCGCGAAAGGCTCGAGTCGGTTTTATCCTACAGCGAGGATACCGCCGGCGGCCTGATGAACCTCGATCACGTCACCATACGGGCCGACGTTTCGCTGGACGTGGTGCTGCGCTACCTGCGCATTCGAGGCGAATTGCCCGATCTGACCGATCAACTGTTTGTCACCGACCGTCACGATCATTATCTCGGCGCGCTATACCTGGGCGATCTGCTGACCAACGATCCGGAGGTCGAAGTCAAGAGCATCATGCGCACCGATATCGACGCCATGCACGTGCACATGTCGGATACCGAGGTGGCACGCGAGTTCGAGAACTTCGACCTGATCAGCGCGCCGGTGGTCGACGAGGAGCATAAGCTGATCGGGCGTATCACCGTGGATGACGTGGTCGACGTTATCCGCGACGAGGGTGACCATTCGATTATGGGGATGGCGGGCCTGTCCGAAGAAGAGGACATGTTTTCCCCGGTGCTGGTAACCTCGCGGCGCCGCGGTATCTGGCTCGGCATCAACCTGTTGACCGCTTTCCTGGCGGCCTACGTAATCGGTTTTTTCGAAGAAATCCTGGACCAGGTGGTCGCGCTCGCAATCCTGATCACGATCGTGCCGAGCATGGGTGGAATCGCCGGGTCGCAAACCCTCACTATCGCGATACGAGGCCTGGCGCTGGGCCAACTGGGCAGTTCCAATTATCGCTCGCTGGTCAAAAAGGAAATCTCGGTCGGGCTGTTCAACGGCCTGATCTGGGCGCTGGTCGTGGCCACGCTTTCGATCATATGGTTCGGAAACTTCAACATCGGCCTGGTTATCGCCTTTGCCCTGATCGTGAACCTGCTGGCCGGCGCGCTCGCGGGCGCCGTGATCCCGGTGATTCTGCGACAGATCGGCATCGACCCGGCGATCGCCGGCGGCGTGGTGCTGACGACGGTAACCGACGTCGTCGGTATCATCGCTTTTCTCGGACTGGCAACGCTGGTACTGGGCTAAACCCGTCGCCCGCTAGTGGCTCATGAATTGGCGCACCACAGCCTGGATCTGTTCCCCGGCCAGGGTTCCAATCTGCTCGATATCCCCGAGCTCGATGTCGAAGCGCTCCAGCGCCTCCGGTTGAATCGCCAGCTCGAAGCCGCTACCGCTGCTGCCGACGCGATTGGTGTTGACCCAGGCATCGGCAATGTGAATTGCGCTGGCGGCCAGTGAATACTCGCCGCCCTTGTGCGGTTCATGATGCGTCACCACCGGCTCCCAGATCGATTGCGGCAATTTCCAGAATTCGAGCAGCCGGCCGCCAATTTCGGCATGTGAGTAATCCAGAACATTACGCTCGAGCAGGTACATGGGTTGTCCGCTTTCCTGCCGTTGCTGCATCAGATCGTGCATCAGCCGGGGCAGCTTGAGATACATGACCAGACGCCCGATATCGTGCAACAGCCCGGGAATGTAAAAACCCTCGGCGTTGGGAATTCGTGCCTGAACGCCCAGCTCGCGCGACATGATGCCGACCGCGACGCTGTGTTCCCAGAACATCGTCATGTTGACCGTGCCGGGCGGAATGCCTTCGAATGCCTTGACCACCGACGTGATCAGCACCAGCTCCCGAATCTGCCGCAGGCCGATGGTGCTGACGGCCCGCTCGATGGTTTCGATCTTGGTGGGGAAACTGTAAAAAGCACTGTTCGCCACGCGCAGCATGCGCGCGCAGAGATCCGGGTCGCTGCGCAGCAGTTCGGCAATCCGGTCGGTCGTCGAACCGGGATCTACGATCGCCTCTTCCAGCCGGTAGTAAATATCCGGCAGGCTGACCAGCTTGTCGACCTCCAGGATCAATGCCTCGAGGCCCTGCAGCCCCTGGGCGGAGGTAATTTCTAATGGATTGACGCTGGCCATCGTGCGAATACTGTCTGCAATCGTGGAAACACGTTAATTAGATCGACCTGCCGGCCCGTATCTTTAATACTTATTCACCTTTAGCAGGCATCGGGATCAGTGAATTCGTACTGTGTCCCCTTAATTAGCGATCGGGATCAGTGAATTCGTACTGTGTCCCCGTAATTAGCGGCCGGTTATTCCCACCGCTGGGCCGCGCCGTAAACCCCGCTGGCGTCGCCGCGCGCCGCCGCCAGCAGCGGAGTTTCGACAAAGTCTGAAAAAACGTACTCGGGTAACAGTTTCGGAACCTCGTCGTAAATCGAATCGATATTCGACATGCCACCTCCCAGCACGATGGCGTGCGGATCCAGGATATTAATCAACTGTGCCAACGCGCGAGCCATCTGGTCATGATAAAGTGCCATCATCGCTTCACAGGCTTCATCACCGGCGGTCGCGCCGGCAACTATGTCGTGGCTCGAACGCGACTCACCGAAGCGCAGCCGGTAATTGTGCTCGAGTCCCGGTCCCGACAGAAAAGTCTCGATGCAGCCGTTCTTGCCGCAGTAACAAGCGGGCGAACCGTCTATGCTGCGTTGCCAGGGCAAGGGGTTATGCCCCCATTCTCCGCTGATTGCATGAGGTCCGTTAATCAGTTTGCCGTCGACCACCATGCCACCGCCGGTACCGGTACCGATAATGACGCCAAACACGACCGGGTGACTCTGCCCGGCGCCACCGAGGGCCTCCGACAGGGTAAAACAATTGGCGTCGTTTTCGATTCGTACTTCGCGCTCGAGCCTGGCCTCCAGGTCGCTTGCAAACGGACGGCCATTCAGACACACGGTATTCGAGTTGCGTAACAGCCCTGTTCGCGGAGAAATCGCGCCCGGGATACCGATCCCCACGCTGGCTCGCAACCCGAGTTCGGTTTCGGCCTCGCGCACCAGCGTGAAGATCTGATCGAGAATGGCGTCGTAACTCTGAGCCGAGGTAGTAACGCGTTGCCGGTAAACAGTCTGCCCCCCGGGGTCCAGAACCATCACCTCGGTTTTGGTGCCACCCAGGTCGATACCAAGTTTATGTCCCATCTCTAGCTCCCGTTGCTGGTCCCGGCCAGGGACAGTGATACAAAATTTTTATGGATATTTTCAAGTAATAATATTTTTTTATAAGTCGGCAGTAGAGCAAAATAAAATCGATGAGCAAGAAGCCTTTACTGACGCCATTCCTGATCGAGATCCTCGACTTATCCACAGGTTATGCCCGCCATCTCCACAGATCCATACACAACATAATGTACTTGACCTTGAGCCAAAACACATTATATTGTGTATCAGGTTAATTATTCACCTTTACAGAATAAATTAAAATCGGCTGGTTCATTCCAACCCATAAACAGACCAAACACTTGTGTCCGATAGTTATAAATTACTTTAACTATCGCAGGGAAAGAAATAGTCAGCCGCAAACAGACGCGGATCTCATCCGAACATAACACTGGAATTACGGATCGGGCTATAAATGCAAAACATTGAATCACCCTTAACCACAGCAGACGTCGCACCTGTCGAAACGACGCCTGCAAGCGCCCAGGAAAACAGCAGCGCACTCAGCAGTAACTACAACGTCGTTCGCCGTAACGGCAAGTTAACCAGTTTCGACAAGGACAAGATAGCCATCGCCATGACCAAGGCCTTCCTCGCGGTCGAAGGTGGTCAGGCGGCCGCATCGACGCGGGTTCATGAAACCGTAGAACAGCTGACCGACCTGGTGGTCGCCACGCTGACGCGGCGCCAGCCCGAAGGCGGTACTTTCCACATCGAGGACATCCAGGACCAGGTCGAACTGGCGCTGATGCGTAATGGCGAGCAGAAAATCGCCCGTGCCTACGTGCTGTATCGTGAAGAGCGCGCCAATGCGCGCGCACAGCACATACCCCACCCGGACAACAGGCCGGAGGACGAAGAGCGGGTTGAGCTCACGGTCAAACTGGACGATGGCAGCATTGCGCCGCTCGATACCGCCCGCCTGCGGACTATTATCGACGAAGCCTGCGAAGGGCTCGAAAGCGTCAGCGCCGAGCGGGTTTACGATGACACGGTGAAGAACCTGTTCGACGGGGTTGCGATCAGGGACGTTAGCCCCACGGTCGTCATGAGCGCGCGCGGTCTGATCGATCGTGAGCCCGAATATTCGAACGTCGCGGCGCGTCTGTTGCTCGACGAGCTGCGCACCGAATCGCTGAGCTTTATCAACGATGGCGCGCCCAACGCCACTTTCACCGAGATGGCGGAGCGCTATTGCGGTTATTTCGGCAACTACATCAAGAAAGCGACCGAACTCGAGCTGCTGGACAAGGAGTTGCTCAAGTTCGATCTGGAATTGCTCGGTAACGCGTTGCAGCCGGAACGCGACCGCCAGTTCAACTACCTGGGGCTGCAAACCCTGTATGACCGTTATTTCATCCATCATCACGACACTCGTTTCGAATTGCCGCAGGCTTTTTTCATGCGCGTGGCGATGGGACTGGCGATCAACGAAGTGCAGCGCGAAGCGCGCGCCATCGAATTTTACAACCTGCTGTCATCGTTCGATTTCATGAGCAGCACCCCTACCCTGTTCAATTCGGGCACGCTGCGCCCGCAGCTTTCGAGCTGTTACCTGACCACGGTACCTGACGACCTGGACGGCATTTTCAGCGCGATCAAGGATGACGCCATGCTGTCCAAGTTTGCCGGTGGCCTCGGTAACGACTGGACCCGGGTGCGCGGCATGGGCTCGCACATCAAGGGTACCAACGGTAAATCCCAGGGAGTCGTGCCTTTCCTGAAGGTCGCCAACGACACCGCGGTTGCGGTAAACCAGGGCGGCAAGCGCAAAGGCGCTATGTGCGCCTACCTGGAAACCTGGCACCTCGATATCGAAGATTTCCTCGATCTGCGCAAGAACACCGGCGAGGAACGCCGTCGCACGCATGATATGAATACCGCCAACTGGATTCCTGACCTGTTCATGAAACGGGTCGCCGAGGATGCCCAGTGGACCTTGTTTTCACCCTGTGAAGTGCCCGAGCTGCATGATCTGTACGGTGCAGAATTCGAAACCGCCTACGCGGCTTACGAGGAAAAGGCCGATCGCGGTGAAATCAAGAATTTTCGCCGCATGCAAGCGGTCGACCTGTGGCGCAAGATGCTCGGCATGCTATTCGAAACCGGCCATCC
>JAASSH010000173.1 GCA_021767985.1 Gammaproteobacteria bacterium
GCGCATAGACGGTGACGCGGTATTCGCCGTCGCCGAGGTTGTCAAACGCGAAGCCGCCGTTCAGGTCGGTGCGTTGCGATCGATAACTGCTGTGTTCGATTTCTCCCTGTCGAAACTTGCGATCCAGGGTAACCATCGCGTTACTCACGGCGATGCCGCTCGGGTCGCTAATCCAGCCGGACAGGTAGTAGTTGCCACGATCGACGATCAGCTTCAGGTTTTGATACTGGTTATCGGTAATCTCCAGGCCTGAAATCTTGAAGAACTCGGCCCCGCGCGTAGTCAGGCTGACTTCACCCAGCGGAAAATTGCGTAGCGTGAAGAACCCGGAGCTATCGCTTAAGATTTTGCGGCTGTGAGTGCCGGTTGTGACGTTGCTGATGAACATTTCGTAGTCCGGGACCGGTGTCGAGCTGCGGTCCAGAATCATGCCGTCGATGTCGACGAAGCTGAGCTTTTTCAACACGATGTTGATCTGCGCCGGGTTCTGCGTGACCCTGAAATCGAGATCCTCGTAGTAGGGGTATTCCGGCGTCAGGTTAACCGAAAATCTATAGGTTTCACCCGAGCGTACGCCCTCGAACTCGAAATTGCCGTTACTGTCGGAAAAGTCGGTCAGATAGAAACTGTCCCGGTTACGCGTATAACTCGCGCTTAGTTCGACACGGGCGCCTTCCAGTCCTATACCGTTTTCGTTACCAACCCAGCCTTGCAGGTTGACCGAGTCGAGCGCGTCTTCAAGCTTGACATCAAGCTCGTAGATCGAGTCCTGCTGTAGTTCCTTTTGACCCAGCCTGAAGCGTTTTCCATCGTAGCCGCGACGTAAAAAATGCAGCGTAGGGTAGCGATGCCGCGGCAGCTCGAGCCTTAGCCGGTAGACACCCTCGGAGTCGCTGCGGGTGCTGGAAAAATAGCGTTCTTCCGCGATCAACGCGTTTTCGACGGGTTGCCCGTCGCTATCGAAAACGCGCCCGAAAATCTCCAGAATCTTGCGACCGCCGCGTTGCTCGGCGTGCCCCGAAGCCGTTTGCGATGTAACGCTAGGTACTGCCGGCGCTGTGCTGGCCGATTCGTTCGGAGCGATGCTGGAAGTATTCGAAACCACCCCGGATTCGGGCTGCGGCATTTCGGGGGCGGGATCCTGAAGCAGGTTATAGGCAATCACCGTGTAGAGCGCGAGCGTGGACAACATGATTATTGCGATCGATACAATAAGTTGCCTGAGATTCATGATGTCGATGATCCGGCGGGTCTCACCCGTAACAGACCTTAGCACGCGGTCGGATTCAACGATAGTTAATGATCGAGTCGGCTAGCGGGGTCAGTCTCGCGAATTACCGGCTGCAATCGCAGGTTCCTGTCGAGCCCCCGCGCCGCGATTACCGCGCTTAGTAATGAACACTTCGAATGCGGCGCTCGATGTCATATAATCGCCCGCGGAGAGATGCGATTTAATCGTGAATAACCATAATAATTAAGAAACCAGGAACCCTGGGCATGGGCAATGCATCACAAACAGGGGAGCAGCTCGACGAAAACGGTGCAGGGAATTTCATCGTTTACGCCGATTTTAACTGCCCTTTCTGTTACGCGTTAAATGAAAGTCTGCACGCGATGAACCTGGATCATCGGGTCGAGTTTCGCGCGGTGCAGCAAGCACCGACCGGTAGCAGTAGCGATACTGGTTTTGAAGTACTCAGCGAGCTTACCAGCGAGGTGGCCGAACTGCGTCGCCGCGCGCCGTCGATTCCTGTCAATGTGCCCCTGTTCCGTCCTAATACCGCCGCCGCCGCGGCGCTGGTAAATGCCGTTAACGATAAGGATCCCGTCAAGGCAGGGCTGCTGCGACGACAGGTTTACCGTGCGCTTTGGGTCGACGGGCGGGACATTTCCAGCACTGATGTGCTGAACGGGCTGCTGCAGGAACTCGAGATCGAGCCTCCGGGGTCGGATGAGATGCATGACGGTGAACTGGTCAGCTGGCAGAACGAATGGGACGGCAATCCTGAATTCGAGCGCAGTATCCCAATTTTGATCAACGGCTGCGGCGAGACCGTGATCGGGTTTCCGCTCCAACCCGAGCTCGACTCGTTTCTGCAGACCGGGTCGATGGTTTCAGATGGCAGCTTGACGGGGCTTGGCGAGCTGCAGGACAGGCAACGGATACTGGTGCTGGACAAGGACGTGCCGAGCCTGCAAATGATTATCGGGCAAATGCAGGATGCGCAGGTCGAGATTGCGGAGGATTTTTCCAGCCTGGTGGCTTCGGCGGTGAATCGAGGCATGCCGGACCTGGTTATCGTCGATACCGCGTTGCTGGGCGGTATCGACAGTACCGACTGGTGGCGTAATTCGACCGATTCCGACATCGAAACGGCGGTGCCGGTAATTTTCGTTTCCGACGACAAAACCACCGAAGCCGAGGTCGCTGCCTTCGAAGCGGGCGCGGCCGATTTTATCGCCAGGCCGTTCCACCCCAGGGTACTGCGGGCGCGTCTCAATATGCATTTGCAGGCACGGCGTTCGCAGCAGCAACTCAACAATATCGCGCGTGTCGATGCCCTGACATCGGTTTGCAATCGCCGTGAGTTCGATTTGCGCCTGTTGTCGGAGTGGGGGCGCGGCGCTCGCGCGAGGCACAGTCTGGCCCTGTTGATGATCGATGTCGACAAGTTCAAGGAATACAACGATCACCTCGGACATTTACGCGGCGACGAATGCCTGGTCGAAGTGGCCCGGATTTTGAGCGACTGTATGCAGCGCTCGGGCGATCTGATCGCGCGTTACGGCGGAGAAGAGTTCGTCGTGCTATTGCCAGAGGCAGATATGGAAGGCGCGATGAAGGTGGCCGAGGATTGCCACGGCGCGATCCAGGATGCAAAGATTCCGCACGTGACCTCGTCGGTGGCGCCTTACGTTACCGTCAGTATCGGGGTGGCGACGATGCAGCCGATCTATGAACAAAGCTGCACGCTGCTGGTCGAGCAGGCCGATATCGCGCTCTACCAGGCGAAACAGGGCGGTCGCAACCGGATTTGCAAATTCAATAACGGCGCCTAGGCTGGTTGTTGATCAGGCGGCTGTCCTTTCCCTAGAGTAGCCTGTCGAGCAGGTAATCCGCGATCCAGCTGCCCAGTCGAGGTTGTGCCAGGTAGCCGTAGGATTTGTGCGGATTGCGCTTTTCCCGTTTACGATTGCCGGCATGGGTAACCACTTCGAACGGATTGTGTAAATCGACGTAGTCGATACTGCGGAATTTTTTGTCGGCTGGGAACAGTTTCAGTTTGCGCATGGGCTGGTAAAAGATGTCGTGGAAATTCTTGTGGTGCGAAACGACATCGCCGAGGCAGGCATAGTTGTGCCAGCGCTCGATGTTGGTGGGAAACTGGCGCCGGCCATGATCCTGGTGATGGCTGGCAAACAGCAGCTTTCTGACGGTCGGGTCGCCCAGCGGCGATCCCATGGTGACGAACATTGGAACCCGCTTGCGGTTGTACTTTTTGAATCCCTCGGTTTTGCGGTGGGCAAATCGCCACAATACGTCATAGCTGATAAAACTGCCCATACTGTGGGAAATAATTATGGGTTCGCGGCCCTCGTCCCAGGCCCGGCGCAACGCGTTCTCCAGTGGCGCGCGCATACGGTCCGCGATGTACTGGTCCTGGTCGTAAAGCTCGGTTTCGCGCAGGAAAGCGGTCATGACGTCATCCTTGACGGTTAACGCGCCGGCCAGCAATTTTACCAGGTCGAGCCCACGATCCTTGAAAAAGCTGCCGACCTTTTCGCCCATGCCGACGTGAAATCGGTCCCGGGCTGCGCGCCGTTCGGCGATCACCTTGTCGACCTGGATTCCGAGTTTCTTGCAGTAAGCGGCATCGTCGGGAATATGATGCGGCACCGCATCGGCCCAGTACGCGGATTCGAAAACTCCGGGCTTGGCGTCGAGGCTTTTCGCCAGCTGGCGATGACTGACGCGGATGTTTTCGATCAGGGTCCGTTGCCACAGTTCGTGTGTGACATCGCGTGGCGGCTTCGACGCCAGGCCGTGGATCATGATTATTTTCTTGTTATCGAGATTAAGCGGCATGCTGTCCTCCTTTACCAGGCCCGGATGGTTTATACGTTAGAATCTAGCGTTGATCAATGGCCTGCGCGGCCTTGCAAAGATTGTCGAGCTTGGCCATCGCCAACTCGCGACCGAGCATCATCAAGCCGCAATCGGGCGCCGCCAGCAGTCGATCCGCATCGATGTGTCGCAGTGCCAGCTCGAGACGCTGTTTAATCTCATCGCTGGTTTCGACCCTGCTGCTGGCGATGGTGACCATCCCGAGAATGACCGCGCTGCTGCTGAATTGCTCCAGCAGCGCGAGGTCGTTGAGGCAGTGGGCATCCTCGATCGATACCTGGTCGATGCTCGAGCCGTCGACCGCGCGCGCCAGCTGAAAATAACAGTCGGGATCGGCCTTGTGGTAGGCTTCGTCGTCGATGTGACCCGGGTAACCGCAACACATATGCATGACACGCGTTACCTCGGGGCCGAGGCCGTCGAAGCAGCGATCCAGGCATTCGATGCCAAACGCGAGTGCGTCATCGACCTTGCGTACGAACAAGGGCTCGTCGACCTGGATATAGCGGCAGCCGGCGGCTGCGAGTGCGCGAATTTCATAGTTGAGTGCGTCTGCCAGGTCGAAAGCGAGTTCACGTTCGGTCCGGTACCAGGCGTTGGCCGTGGTGTCGATGATCGACAACGGCCCGGGTACGGTCAGTTTTACCGGGTGGTCGCTGAACTGCTGTGCGATCCTGAAATCGCGATCGAGAAAATGATTGCCGCGGGGTTCGATCCGAGCGCGGATAGTCGGCAGGTCGGCCACCGCTGCCCCGTTACGATGCACCTTGCGGGTCAGGTCGACGAAATCGATGCCTGCAAGGTTGCGACAGTGGTAATGGATGTAATTTTCACGGCGCTGTTCGCCATCGGTTGGAATATCGACGCCGCATGCGAGCTGGTCCTCGATTGCCGCGCGCGTTGCCTCGACCAGCAGTTCCTCGGCTACCTCGCCGGCACCGTCGTCGGTATAGGTGAAGGCGCGCGTAATGCCGGTATCCTGTTGCCCGGTTTCGGCGAAGTTCCCGATTTCGATATAGTCGGGTTTCGGATAGGCGCCGATGCAGGTCGTGCGTATGCTCATGCGTGCATGATAAGTTAATCTGCGCCAGATAAAAGCATAAATAGCCGGCCCGGGCTGGTAAAATGCCGCTCATGTTCGATCCGCTAATCGACTTTTTTTCGGAGCACCAGTCTATCTTCGTGCTAACCGGGGCAGGTGTCAGCACGGCATCGGGAATACCGGATTATCGCGACGAAAAAGGCGCCTGGAAACACAGCAAGCCGATGGAATATCGGGATTTCGTCGCCACCCACGAGGCGCGGCAGCGCTACTGGGCGCGTTCCTTTATCGGCTGGCAGCGATTCAGGCATGCGAAACCCAACCAGACGCATGTTGCGCTGGCCCGCCTGGAGCAGCAGGGATGGCTGGCGCACACCGTAACCCAGAACGTCGACGGCCTGCATCAGCGCGCCGGCAGTCGGCAGCTTACCGAGCTGCACGGTTCGCTCGACAGTGTCGAATGCCTGGGCTGTGGTGCGATAATTCCGCGGGCGATGATGCAACAGCGACTGCGGGCGGCAAACCCGGAGCTGGCTTACCTGTCGGCGCAGGTCAAACCGGATGGCGACGCCGATCTTAACGGTTAC
>JAASSH010000174.1 GCA_021767985.1 Gammaproteobacteria bacterium
GAGTGAGACAGATCGGCGATCGTGCGCGCCAGCTTCAATAGCTTGTGATAGCTGCGCGCGCTCAGGCGCAACTTGTCGATTGCCCGCACCAGCATCTGCTCCAGGTTATTGTCGAGCCGGCACGCGTCGAGCAATTGCTGGTTTTCGAGATTTGCGTTGACACAGGACTGCCGCGCCAGTTGCCGTTGGCGCGCGGCGCAAACTCGTTGCCGAACCTGCTCGCTGGTTTCGGCGGGCCCTTTTGTTTCGCTCAGTAGTTCATGGTTAGGCAAACGTCCCAGTTCGATCTGGATATCGATACGATCGAGCAGGGGTGCCGACAACTTGTTACGGTATCGGCTCAGCTGTTGAGGTGAACAGTCGCAGGTTTTGATCGAATCACAGCCGCCGGGGCAGGGATTAAGCGCTGCAATAAGCTGAAAATTCGCCGGGAAAACGGCTTTACCAGAGGCTCGCGAAATATGGATTTGCCCGGTTTCCAGCGGTTCTCTGAGCACTTCGATGACGCCGCGCCTGAATTCGGTTAACTCGTCGAGAAACAGTACGCCATTGTGCGCCAGCGATATTTCTCCTGGTTTGGGATTGCCGCCGCCACCGGCCAGAGCGACACCCGATACCGTGTGGTGGGGTGACTGAAAAGGGCGTTCGAGCCAGCTATGCGGATCGACCGGTTGCTGGGAAATCGAACGAATACTGGCAAGGCTCATGGCTTCTTCCTCGCTCATCGGCGGCAGAATCGAGTTCAGGCGCCTGGCCAGCATGCTCTTTCCGGTACCCGGCGGCCCCATCATCAGCATGTGATGTCCCCCGGCGGCAGCAATCTCGAGGGCTCGTCTGGCCTGATACTGACCGCGAACCTCGGCCAGGTCGAGGCGGTAACACGGCAACTTCGGTTCGGGCAGAGACCCTGCCATCGGCAGGGGCTGGCCACCATTCAGACTGGCGCAGACCTGTGCCAGGGAGTCGCTCAACTGCACCGGTAGATCACGCACCAGCATCGCCTCGGACGCGTTCTGGCCCGGTATCGTGACAGCCTGGCCGGCTTTCTTGCTCGCAATAAGCGCCGGCAGCAAGCCTTCGATTTTGCGGCACTCGCCGCTCAGCGCGAGTTCCCCGAAACAGGCTACGTTCCGCAGGCTGGCGATATTGACCTGGCTCGACGCGGCCAGGATTCCCAACGCGATCGACAGATCGTAGCGGCCTCCTTCCTTGGGTAAATCGGCTGGAGCCAGGTTGACGGTGATTCGCCGTGCCGGAAATTCGAAGCCCGAGTTGATGATTGCCGAGCGGACCCGGTCGCGCGCTTCACGCACGGCCGTCTCCGGCAGTCCGACCACGGTGAAGGCCGGCAGGCCGCCGGATATGTGTACCTCGACGCACACCTCGGGAGCGTTAATGCCCAGTTGTGCACGGGTAGTGAGCTGAGTGAGTGACATGGCAGCATCCTTTCTGCAGATAAACCAGCCGGTTTACCGGCCGGGCGAACGCTTCCGGCGTTCCGCGAAGCAGTCTAACACGAAAATCCAGGCAGTTTGCCCGGTACTTTTTACGTTTTACCTTGAAATCATGGGTAACTTACCCGAATGCGCAGCTTATCTATCCCCGAAGGAATATTAGTATATTAGGGTTCGTTAATATAATAGTTCGACACTTTAAGATTGAGAACTAACAAGGGGGACTACGTTATGAGTATTAAACGATTACTGGCGGTAGTTTCAGCTTCCGCGCTGGCCTTTACCGTCGCTATTGCCAGTTCGGTATCATTTGCCAACGAAGAAGCGGTAAATCCGTCCGAACACAAGTTTGAACTTGCCAAGCAGTATTACGGCCAGTGCACCGATACCGACAGCTCGCAGTTCGACGCGATCCGGCCTCAGCTCAAGGCGTTCACCGATATGGAAATCATGGCTGAAACCATGGCCGACCCGGCAAAATTCGCCAGGTTGATGGCGGTCGTCAACGACCCGCGCACCATTCATGTTATGACCAAGTGCGCCACCGAACCGGTCATGTGGGATACCTGGATGAGCGGCATGACGGATTTCAACAAGATGAGCCGTGCGATGGGTCACTTCATGAATCCGAACATGTACATGCAGTGGATGATGGCGCCGATGAATCCCGCGATGTACCAGCCAATGATGCAAATGGCCGATCCTGCCTACTACACCCGCTGGATGAACGCGATGATGAATCCGGTTTTCTACCAGCCGATCACGTCGCTGGCTGATCCCAACTGGTATACCCCCCGAATCAACTGGATGATGAACCCGCAGTCTATGCAACCGATGTTCAACATGATGAACATGGGCGGTTACTTCGCCCCGGTGCCTGCAACTGGAAGCCAGGCAGCAGCGCCTGCAAACTAGGACGTAAATTCTGGCGCGGTATATAATATACCGCGCCAGTTCAAACTCGACAGGAACAAGCCATGAAACCAAACATGGGAACCTTAGACAGGGTAATCCGGGCGATTGTCGGCATAGCGTTGATCGCAGCCTTCCCGCTCGGTCTTTTGCAGGGAACCATCGGCATGATTGCCCTGGTTGTGGGCGTAGTGTTGCTAATCACTGCCGCGCTGCGCTGGTGTCCGCCTTACTCGCTGCTCGGGATCAACACCGGCGCCAAAGACGGCTAATCCGTTACTTCCCGATATGGGGTATTGGTCTGATCGTTTCGACCGTTACTCCGGCGTTTTCTCCAGTTCCTTCAGTCGCGCCTCGATCGCTTCGAGCTTCTCCCGGGTGCGCGCCAGCACCCGCGCCTGTATATCAAACTCTTCTCGACTGACCATTTCGTAATTGGCAAGCTGCTGCTGTAGCAGGCTTTTCAGGCGCGCGTCGAAGTCGGCCTTGGTCTGCTGTAAACCGGGTGGCAGCAGTTCGTTGATCTTGTCGGATAACCGGTTGATCATCTGATTATCAATCATAAAAGCCCCAAAATAGTGCAATAAACCCCATTTATGCACCGGTACTGTGCATAAATGGGCTTGAATGGCCCAATATTAACGACTATTTGCGTGCTTGCCCAGAGTCGCCAAAATTTACCGCGAAATTTAATCGGAGAGATATCCATGAAAATCATTACAGCGATAATCAAGCCGTTCAAGCTCGATGACGTTCGCCAGGCACTCGGGGAAATCGGAGTGCAGGGCCTGACCGTTTCGGAAGTCAAGGGCTTCGGGCGTCAAAAGGGGCACACCGAATTATACCGGGGTGCGGAGTACGTGGTGGACTTCCTGCCTAAGGTGAAGCTCGAAATTGCGATCGACGATGATCTGGTCGACCAGGCTATCGAAGCGATTACGAGCAGCGCCAATACCGGCAAGATCGGCGACGGCAAGATTTTTATCACACCCCTGGAACAGGTTGTCCGTATCCGCACGGGCGAATCTGGTCCGGCAGCACTTTAGGAGATCACCATGGAAAACGAGATTTTTCAGTTACAGTACGCACTCGATACGTTTTATTTTCTCGTCTGTGGCGCTTTGGTCATGTGGATGGCCGCCGGCTTTGCGATGCTCGAGGCTGGCCTGGTGCGGTCCAAGAATACGACCGAGATCCTGACCAAGAACGTTGCACTGTTCGCTGTCGCCTGCACCATGTACATGGTTTGCGGCTATTCGATCATGTATGGCGGGGGGGATTTCACGATGTTCCTGTCGGGCATTATGGGTGACGGCGTCGCCGGTGCCGAAGAGCCGGCCGCCTACGCGCCATCGGCAGACTTCTACTTCCAGGTCGTTTTCGTCGCGACCGAGATGTAAATCTTATCGGGCGCGGTCGCAGAGCGCATGAAGTTGTGGGCATTCCTGGTTTTCGCCGTTGTCATGACCGGCGTGATATACCCGCTGGAGGGTAGCTGGACCTGGGGAGGCATGCCGGTTTTTGGTATGTACACGCTAGGCGACCTCGGCTTCTCCGACTTCGCCGGGTCCGGTATCGTACACATGGCGGGTGCGGCCGCGGCGCTGGCGGGTGTAATCCTGCTCGGTGCTCGTAAAGGTAAATACGGCAAGGACGGCCAGGTGTACGCGATCCCTGGTGCTAACCTGCCGCTGGCCACGCTCGGCACCTTCATCCTGTGGCTGGGCTGGTTCGGCTTTAACGGTGGTTCCGTGCTGGCTACCGCGTCGGTCGAGAGCGCCAACGCGGTCGCTATCGTCTTCATGAATACCAACGCGGCGGCGGCGGGCGGCCTGATCGCTGCGATGATTCTCGCGCGTATCATGTTCGGCAAGGCCGATTTGACGATGGCGTTAAACGGTGCGCTGGCCGGCCTCGTGGCGATTACCGCGGAGCCGTCGACGCCGACACCGCTGCTAGCCACGATCTTCGGTGCTGCCGGCGGTGTGCTGGTCGTGTTCAGCATCGTCACCCTGGACAAGCTCAAGATCGACGATCCGGTGGGTGCGATCTCGGTGCACGGCGTAGTCGGTCTGCTCGGTTTGCTGCTGGTGCCGATAACCAATGATGGTTCCAGCTTCTCCGGTCAGATTATCGGTGCGCTGACGATTTTCGTCTGGGTATTTGCCGCCAGTTTCGTGACCTGGCTCGTAATCAAGACGGTCATGGGCATTCGTGTCAGCGAGGAAGACGAGTACGACGGCGTCGATCTCTCCGAGTGCGGAATGGAAGCCTACCCCGAGTTTACCAACGCCACCACCTGATCCTGGCAAAATGGGGCCGGCAACTGCCGGCCCCGCTTTCTGTGTGCTAACATGCGCCTGATCCAAGAAAGCTATATGCCATGTTGTGCCACATCTACCGCAGTAATCTCAAGCTCGACACCTACCTTTACCTGATCGACAAGGACGATTTTTCGGTGATTCCGCAGGAACTGTTGCGCGTATTCGGGCCTCCCGAATTCAGCTTCAGCTTCGATTTGACGGAGGAACGCAAGCTCGCCAAGGAAGACGCCTCCGAGGTAATAGAAAACCTCGAAACCCAGGGCTATCATCTGCAGCTGCAGGACGACGAGCTCATCGAGGAAATGCTCGCCCGCAAGGCCATTAATTGACGACTAGTACCGAATCCTGTAACTCATACAGGATTCGGTACTAGTCGTCATCCCGGAAAGTGCGGTAGCACTTATCCGGGATCTCCCAACCCACCGTCGATGGCCGCCGCAGCGTGAGCGTTCTGCTGCGATCTACCTAGAACCGATCGCGCAACGCGTAATAAGTCATGCCGAGCACCAGTCCCGGCCAGCGCAGCAGGTCACCGCCCGGGAAGCTGCGTGTCGGAATCCTGCCGAACAGGTCGAATTTTTCCGCTTCGCCCGACAGCGCCTCGGCAATCAGTTTGCCGGCCAGCGACGCCAGCGCCACTCCCTGGCCCGAGTAGCCCTGGGCGTAGTAAATGCCGTGGCCGAGGCGGCCGAAATGCGGCATTCGATTGAGCGTCACCGCGAGCGTACCGCCCCAGGCGTAGTCGATGCGGGTATCGGCCAATTGCGGGTAAACCTGCAACATTGGCTTGCGCACGAAACTGGCGATATCGGCCGGAAAATTTTGGCGGTAGTTTTCCCCGCCACCGAACAGCATTCGCTTGTCTGCCGAAAGCCGATAATAGTTGACTACGAAACGCGAGTCGGCAATCGCCACATCGCGCGGGTTGATTTCGTCAAGCTGCGACGCGCTCAGGGGTTCGGTCGCAATGACGAAGTTATTGATCGGCATGATCTTGCCGGCGACCCTTCTTTCCAGCTTGCCGAGGTAAC
>JAASSH010000175.1 GCA_021767985.1 Gammaproteobacteria bacterium
CATTTCCTGATCGACTTGATCAGCGTGCGTGGCGCGGGAATGACCGCATGCAGGCTTAACTGGTGATGCAGTCCAACCGGATCGATATCGGTGGCGAACAAACCGGTAGCCAGTAACGCCTGGGGATTCGACGCGAAGTAAAACCCGGCCGGTGAAATCGCGTAGTAAAGCGGCTTGATACCCATGCGATCGCGCGCCAGGAACAGGTTTTGCTGCTGTGAATCCCAGATGGCGAAGGCAAACATGCCGTGCAGGCGCTCGACACAGTCTTCGCCCCAGCAGGCGTAGGCGTTGACAATCACCTCCGTATCGCTATGGGAATTGAAACGGTAGCCCTTGCCGATCAGGATTTCGCGCAACTCGGGGTAATTGTAAATGGTGCCATTGAAAACGATCGCGTAACGGCCACTACTGTCCTGCATCGGCTGATGCCCGGCGGGTGACAAATCTATGATCGATAACCTTCTATGCCCGAGCATTACCGGGCCATCGAAAAACTCTCCCTTGTCATCCGGACCGCGGCGCGCAACCCGCTCCGACATCCGCTTTGCATGCTCGGAATCGATCGCATTTCCATCGAAACCCAGGGCACCAAACAAGCCGCACATATAACCTCGCAAATACTGTTAAAGCCCAGGCTAGCCGACCTAGAGATTCATTGCACCCTATTCCGAAAGTCCTTATACTGCGCCGCGTGTAGCGGGCGTGGGCAACCACACATACTAACAACCGTATTCTAAACGTTTATAATTCGGAGTCATCAATGAATCCATTAAAATCCATACCGGGTACGATTATCTCCGGTTTTGTGCTGGCTTTCATACTCATGTTCGTGCTTGGCACGAGTGGCACCTTCAACCCGTGGCAGCTATGGGTCTGGATACATGTCCTGGTCGGCATTACCTGGATTGGACTACTTTATTATTTCAATTTCATACAGGTCCCAGGAGTCGCCAAGGCGCTTGCGGAAGCCAATGACGGCGGTCCTGGACCAGCTGCAATCAACAAGTACGTTGCGCCGAACGCGCTGTTCTGGTTCCGCTGGGCGGCGATTGCGACCTGGCTTACCGGCGCCCTGGCGCTCGAAGCCATGCATGGCGGTGAGGGTTCCGGTGTTGTTGCCGCTTTCACGTTTGCCGACGGTTTTAAGGTTATCGGCATGGGTGCGTGGTTAGGCACCATCATGCTATTCAATGTCTGGGTACTGATCTGGCCGAACCAGAAAAAAATCCTCGGTCTCGACGGGCAGACCCACGATGCCGACGTAATCGCCAAGGCAAAAACTGTGGCCTTGATGGCTTCGCGCACCAATACCCTGTTATCGATCCCAATGCTGTTCGCAATGACCGCGCAGGGACACGGCATGCTGTTTTAATAAAGGGTTACGCCTAACTACCCCAAAGCCCCGTTGATACGGGGCTTTTTTTTGTTCTAAAAAGCTTGAAATCGCTGTAAATCAATGTATGTTTGACCGCTTTTTTCACGCACAAAGCCGATGTCAGATCATCTCGTCCATGCCTACCAATCGATGCCGGTGAGTTTCACTCACGGCGATGGTTGCTACCTCTGGGATAGCGACGGCAAACAGTACCTGGATGCACTCTGCGGCATTTCGGTAACGAGCCTCGGGCATAACCTGCCGGCGTTAACCGCTGCCATCCAGGAGCAGGCAGCCACCCTGCTGCATACGTCGAACCTGTATTCCATCACCTGGCAGCAAAAACTGGCGGACCTGCTGTGCGAAAGCGCGCAGATGGACCGGGTTTTCTTCGGCAACTCGGGTGCCGAGGCCAACGAGGCCGCGATCAAAATGGCGCGTCTCTATGGTCATCAGCAGGAAATCGACAACCCACAAATCGTGGTGATGCAGCACGGTTTCCACGGTCGCACCATGGCGACCCTGAGCGCCACCGGCAGTCGCAAGGTGCAGGCCGGTTTCGAACCGCTGGTATCTGGCTTCGTGCGCGTACCCTACAACGATATCGATGCGATCAGTGCGGCTGCCGAGAATAATCGCAATGTGGTGGCGATCCTGGTTGAGCCGGTACAGGGTGAGGCCGGAATCGTGATTCCCGACGCGGGTTACCTGAAGGCGCTGCGACAGATCTGCGATCGGAACAACTGGCTGCTGATGCTGGACGAGGTTCAGTCCGGCATGGGCCGCAGCGGCAGGCTGTTCGCCTGCCAGCACGAAGCCGTCATCCCCGACGTCATGACCCTGGCCAAGGCGCTTGGCAACGGGGTGCCTATAGGCGCCTGCCTTTGCGCGGGCAAAGCCGCCGAGGTCATCAAGCCCGGTAACCACGGTTCTACCTTTGGCGGAAATCCGCTCGCCAGCCGCGCCGCATTCACGGTACTCGACTACATGATAAAGAACAGGATTGCGGACAATGCGGAACAGCGTGGCCAGCAACTGTCGGACGAGCTGCAGCAGGGTCTCGCGACCAATAGCCAGGTAGCGGAAGTGCGCCATCTCGGGCTGCTGGTGGCGGTGGAGATGAAAAACCCCTGCTCTGAACTGGTAAGCCACGCGCTGCAACAGGGATTGCTGATCAACGTGACCGCCGCAAATGTAGTGCGTCTGTTACCGCCGCTGATTATGAATCAGGCGCAGACCTCCGAACTGGCCACCAGGCTGATTGACTGTATAAACACGTTCACCGGTTAGTATTATGTCGACTCGTCACTTTCTGAGCCTGCTGGATTTCACCAGCGACGAACTGCGGGCACTGATTGCTCAGGCCATCGATGTCAAACAAAAGCTGAAACAGGGGATTTCGCATACGCCGCTCACGGGCAAACTGCTGGCGATGATCTTTGAAAAGTCATCGACCCGAACCCGCGTTTCCTTCGAGGCGGGCATGTACCAGCTGGGCGGCCAGGCGATGTTCTTGTCGCCGCGCGACAGCCACCTGGGCCGGGGCGAACCCATCGAGGACAGTGCCAGGGTTATCTCGAGCATGGTGGACGGCATCCTGATTCGTACCTTCGGGCACGATCGCATCGAAACGCTGGCGCAAAACTCGCGCGTTCCTGTCATCAATGGCCTCAGCGACCTGCTGCATCCCTGCCAGTTACTTGCTGACATGCAGACCTGGTTCGAACAGCGCGGCGATATCGCCGGCGCCACTGTCGCCTGGATCGGCGATGGCAACAATATGTGCCATTCCTATATCAATGCGGCGCTCAGCTTTGATTTCAACCTGCGTATCGCCTGTCCCACGGGGCATGAACCCGATTCGGCCATGCTCGAATCCGGCGGAGACCGCATCAGCCTCCACCACAGCGCGATCGAGGCCGCCATGAACGCGGACCTGGTGGTAACCGACGTCTGGGCGAGCATGGGGCAGGAAGAAGAACAGCAGCAAAGGATAGAGACTTTCGCGAGTTACCAGGTGAACCGGCAAGTCATGGCACAGGCCCATAAGGACGCACTTTTCATGCACTGCCTGCCAGCCCATCGCGGCGAAGAAGTTACCAGCGAAGTGCTGGAAAGCGCACAGTCGGTGATCTGGGAAGAGGCCGAAAACCGGCTGCACGCTCAGAAAGCACTGCTCGAAACCCTGCTGCGACCCTCGGTTTAACCTTCGAGCACCTCGAGCCGGTTACGACCGCGTTGCGAGGCCAGCTTGAGCGCGGTATCGACCCGGCCCAATAATTCACGCGACGACGAGCCGGGCTTCACGTTCTGGCTGCCGAGACCGACACTCATGGTCAGGTAAGGGCCTACGCGAGACTTGGCATGTTCGATTTCCTGTTGCGCCAGTTCCCGCATGATGTCTTCGGCGATTTGACGCGCATTTTCGCAACTGATCCCGGGCAGCAGCAGCGCAAATTCGGCACCATGCAGGCGCGCCGCTATCTGGCTTTGGTGCGAAATCTGGTTGCTCAGCATGGTGGCAACCTGGCGCAGGTAACGATCACCGGTATCCAGCCCGTAGTGCGCGTTGAATTCGTGGTAGTAATCGATATTCAGTTTTATCAGCGAAACCGGTAAGTTGTTGCCCTGAAACTGGCGCCAGGTATCTTCCAGGTGAACCCGGAAAGCACGATAGTTGGAAAGCCCGGTCAGCTCGTCGGTGGTTGAGATTTTTTCCAGCGCCTTGTTAGTTTGCGACACCGATTCGAGCAGGCGTTGCAGGTCCTCGATCAGGGCCTCGTTGTCGTAGCGATAGTAAAGCGCGTCATGCACCAGCTGGTTCATGCGCTTTACGCTAATCCAGCCGGCAATCATGAAAAATATGTACAGGCAGCTGAGCACATAACTGGTTGGGTTATTCTGTAAAAACAACCAGATCGTTACCGGCGCCATCATCGTCACCATGTAGGAAACGTATACGCCGAACGAGGTCGACAGGTAGGCGATCGCGCCGGCACACATCGTCAACAACATCGCATGCAGGATAATTTGCACATTGGACGTTATATAAGGCATTAAAATCGCCGCACCGCCACCGAGAACCAGGCCGGTAATCGCGACGCCGACAAAGAACCGCTGATGCCAGAGCCGGTAAGGATAAAACGACTTGTCGCGAATACTGAGGAAGCGCTGCAGTCCGCGCCAGCGTATCAACAGGACCAGGCAGAGCAGACCGAACCAGCCGACGACCCAGTACTCGCGACCCTGAATCGACAATTCGACGTATGCCAGCGAAGCCGCAAGCAGTGATACGAAGCTAGTAATATAGATGCCGAAGCGGAAGCGATGGTAGAGAAATGCAACGAGTTCCTGCTGCTGTAACTGGTGGCTACTGACTGAGTGGCTTTCGCTGTTGATCTCGAATTCCCTTTGTGGTCTATGTTAGCCACATCGAATGTAATATAGTCTGTTTCGAGTTTAGCGGATATCAGCAAACATGAGCAACACGCAGGAATACGTGCAATGGTTTCGGGGCGCCGCGCCCTACATCAAGGCGCACCGTAAGAAAACCTTCGTCGTAATGGTATCGGATGAAGTGATTTATTCAGACCGTTTCATCGGGCTGGTGCACGACATCGCCCTGCTCAACCATCTCGGTATCAAGCTGGTCATACTGCACGCCAGCCGCAACAGTATCGACAAGCACCTGGCAGACAACAATCTGGAATCCCGCTTTCACAACAATATCAGGATAACCGATTCCGAGACGCTGCCTTTCGTGGTGCAGGCAGTCAACGAAGTAAAAACCTACTTCGAATCGCAACTGTCGATGGGCTTGCCGAACACACCCATGTCCGGCTCGGAAATTTCGCTGACTGGCGGCAATTTTGTCATCGGCATGCCGCTGGGTGTCATCGATGGCGTCGATATGCAGCATTCGGGCAAGGTACGCGCGATCAGGCACGAGGCAATCAATGACCTGCTGGCGATGAATCATGTCGTGCTGTTATCGAACCTCGGGTACTCGCGCACCGGCGAAGTTTTCAACCTGCCCACCGAAGAGCTTGCCGCCGAAGTGGCACGCGCGCTGAAAGCCGACAAACTTATATACGTGCGGCAGCAACGTGCCGACGAAAATAACCTCGCGAGTACTTTATCAACCAGCCAGTGCGAAGAGCTGCTCGCAGACGACACCACCCCCGAAGATCTGAAAAACCTGCTGAGCCAGGCGATCCAGGCAATCCAGGCACAGGTTAAGCGGGTGCACATCATCGACCAGCAAGTCGATGGCGGTCTGCTGCTCGAACTGTTCACCCGCGATGGTTACGGCATAATGGTGACCA
>JAASSH010000176.1 GCA_021767985.1 Gammaproteobacteria bacterium
CTGTCCGAGCAGCGATTTATCCTGGGATGCCGCCTGCTGCAGACTGGCGCAACCCGTCAGCAGCAGCAAGGCGGTGCAGAGGACAAAAGAAGACTTGTGCTTGACAGAGCTCAATCTCGTCTCCGTAGTGCTAAATATAAAGGAGTGTAGCATTTCGATGTAGGATTGTATTTAGCGTGATTTGTTCCGTGGATGTTGTATTTGGCAGGTTTATGCCTGAAAATTGTTTGTTGGCACCAAACCTTCCGTAACTCATGGCCTTACTGTCCCTTGGCATCAATCATTTAACCGCCCCGGTCGATATTCGCGAGAAAGTCGCGTTCGCGCCCGAGCAAATGAGCCAGGCCCTGCATGAATTACAGGACATTCCGGCAATCAACGAATCAGTCATCGTCTCGACCTGTAATCGCACCGAGATTTACTGCGACGCATCATCGGATTGCAGCGAAGTCATTACCCACTGGCTGACCGCGCATCACGGTATTAACGAAAACGGATTGACACCCTATATTTATCAACACAACGAGCAGGAAGTCGCGCGTCACCTGTTCCGCGTGGCTTCCGGGCTGGATTCGATGGTGCTCGGTGAACCGCAGATACTGGGCCAGCTCAAGGAATCCTACGAAAAGGCACGCGGCGGCAATGCCGTCAATGCGATTCTGGATAGACTTTTTCAGCACTCGTTCAGCGTCGCCAAACGGGTGCGCACCGATACCGAAATCGGCTCGAATCCGGTGTCGGTGGCATTTGCCGCGGTCAACCTCTCAAAGCAGATTTTTGGCAACCTTGATCAGCTACATGCCTTGCTGATCGGCGCCGGAGAAACCATCGAACTGGTCTCCCGGCATTTGAAAAGCCAGCAAATAGGCTCGATGACGATTGCCAACCGCAGCGTCGAGCGCGCCCAGTTGCTAGCCGAACAGATTGGCGCCACGGCGGTACAGATCAACGAGGTTCCGGGGCAGCTGGCCGGCGCCGATATCGTGATTTCGTCGACCGCGAGCCAGTTACCCATACTCGGAAAAGGCGCGACCGAATCGGCGCTGAAACAGCGCAAACGCCGTCCAATCTTCATGGTCGACCTGGCGGTGCCGCGCGACATCGAAGCCGAGGTCGGCGACCTGCAGGATATTTATCTGTACACGGTGGACGACCTCAAAACCGTGGTCGACGAAAATCTTCGCGGCCGCGAACTGGCCGCCGAGGCGGCCCAGGAAATCATTAATCTCGAGGTTAGCGCATTCAACCAGTGGCTGAAAACGCATCAATCGGCCGACCAGATTCGCCAGTTGCGCGACGGCGCCGAACTGATCAAGCAGCAGGCCATCGAAAAAGCGCTGGCTCAGATCAAAAACAACTCTGACCCCGAACAGGTGCTACAACGCCTGGCCAATGAAATAACGAATAAATTAATGCACCAACCCACCATCGAAATGCGCAAGGCGCTGCAAAGTGACGACGAGGAACGCATCCGCCTGCTCAAATCGCTGATCTCCCCCGACTCGCTATAACTTATGAAAGAATCGCTGCTTAACAAGCTGGAGGCGCTGTGCGCCCGGCACGAGGAAATTGCCGGGCTGCTGGCCGATATCGAAGTGATCAACGATCAGGATCGATTTCGCAGCCTGTCGATGGAATACGCTCAACTCGAGGACGTGGTGAAGAATTTTACCGAATTCCAGCAGGCGCAACAGGCGCTCGAGTCCGCGCGCGAAATGCTGGACGAAGACGACGCCGAAATGCGCGAGCTCGCACAGGAGGAGATTACCGAAAATAGCGAGAAGATCGAATCACTCGAAATAGAGCTGCAGAAACTGCTGTTACCGAAAGATCCTAACGACAGCGCCAACGTGTTTCTGGAAATTCGCGCCGGTACCGGCGGCGACGAGGCGGCGATCTTTGCCGGCGACCTGTTTCGCATGTATAGCCGTTTCGCCGAATCGAAGAAATGGCAGCTCGAGGTGCTAAACAGCAGTGAGGGCGAACACGGTGGCTACAAGGAAATCATCGCGCGCATTGTCGGCAATGGCGCTTACTCGCAGCTGAAGTTCGAATCCGGTGCGCACCGCGTGCAGCGCGTGCCTGAAACCGAGTCGCAGGGTCGGGTTCACACCTCGGCCGCCACCGTGGCGATCATTCCGGAAAGCGAAGAAATCCAGATGATAGAGATTAACCCGGCGGATTTGCGAATCGACACCTTTCGCGCCTCCGGCGCCGGCGGTCAGCACGTCAACAAGACCGACTCAGCGATACGCCTGACGCATCTGCCCACCGGCACCGTGGTGGAATGCCAGGACGAACGTTCGCAGCACAAGAACAAGGCGCGCGCGATGTCGCTGCTGCAGGCGCGGATTTACGACGCCGAGAAACAGAAACAGGAAGCGGAACAGGCCGCCGAGCGTAAGTCGCTGGTGGGCGGCGGCGATCGTTCGGAACGCATTCGCACCTACAACTTCCCGCAGGGGCGGATGACCGATCACCGTATCAATCTGACGCTGTACAAACTCGACGAGATCATGCAGGGCAATCTCGCGCAGGTCGTCGATCCGCTACTGCACGAGTACCAGGCCGAACAGCTCGCCAGCCTGAGCGACGATGATCGCGGTTTGAATTAAACAGGCCAGCCGCCGGTGCCGGCCTGTTCAGTAGCGGTTACTCATCTGAGGGGGCTACTGCATGAGCTTGAATCATGCTGCGAGGTTTAAGGCTGCCGCCCTCGACTCCCGCTCATTTACGCACAATCTTCAGTTTGTCTTCGCCTCGCAGAACTGACTTGTCGTAGGTTTCAGCTTTAAGCCGAATGGTGTAAACGCCCTCGTCGACCCTGAAGCCCGTGGTACGCACATCACACAATAAATCGATGTAACCGTCGGCGTCGAGATCCAGCTGACGGCACAGGCTTTTATCGGATTTGCCCACGAGCATTACGCCCACGCCCTCGAGCCTGATCGTGCGCGGATTGATCGCATTGACATCGAGCCCGGCCGAACCCATTATCGCCAGCGGAATAACGCGGCCCGACCTGGTGGTCAGGATATTTTCCTCACTGTCGGGCATGATATCGATCTGCATCGACGCCGACTCGTCCCCTCCGAACAGCCCGCTCGCCTGCGCTACCTCCAGGCCCGGGACCGCGCTCAGAACGGGCATGCAGTAACAGGCAATCAGAAAACCAACCAATTTAACCCGAAAATGAACCTTCATATCGCTACGATACTTAACCATCGCATGATGCTGCCTTAATTAACTCCCTACCTATGGACTCCGGCACGGATCTCAACATCCGAATCGCCCGCCAGCAGCATGGTAGCACTATTCTAACCGTTTGCGTCCGCTCTCCGGCAGTGTGCCCGCGCACCAAAACCAGTTACCGGAAAGTTCTGCGCTCAGCAGTAACGCAAGAGCAAGGCGAAAATTTATCGAATAGCGCGAGCAATACGCACAAGTATGCGAGCGTTTTCGATAAATTTTCAACGCCGCTATTGCGTTACTGGTGAGTGCAGAAAAAGAGAGGCCGTCCCTGGCCACGTGATATCATCAATAGTTCGGGGGAGGAGGTATTGATGCACACAGTAGTAATATATAGGCGATTACCCCAATTTCCATAGTGAAACAGTTCATAGCGCATGAGTGAACAAATCGACACTGCAATCCGCTGGGCAACCAAGCAGCTCGAAACCTGCAGTGAAAGTCCGCGCCTCGACGCCGAACTGTTGCTCGCCCACTGCCTCGATGAGCCCCGCAGCCACCTTTACGCCTGGCCACAACAGACGCTCAGCGAAACCTGCTGGCAACGCTTCCAGGCGCTGGTGAAAAAGCGCCTGCTGCCGACACCGGTAGCTTACCTGCTGGGCCGGCGCGAATTCTTTTCGATGGAGTATGCAACCACGCCTGCCGCGTTGGTACCAAGGCCCGAAACCGAGTTGCTGGTGGAGCTTGCCCTGCGCGAGATCCCGCAAGATCGGGCGTTACGCATATGCGATCTGGGCACCGGCACCGGGATTATCGCTATTACCATCAAGAAACAGCGCCCGTTGACAAGCGTCTGGGCTACCGATGTCGACCCTGCCTGCCTGGCGCTGGCACGGGAGAATGCGTTGCGTCATCAGGTCGAGATAGAATTCATTGAATCCGACTGGTACCAGAACCTGCCGGCCACACTCCGCTTCGACCTGATCGTCTCTAACCCACCATACGTCGCCGCCGATCATCCTTTTCTCGCACAGGGCGATCTGCCGGCGGAGCCGGCTATCGCGCTAAGCCCCGGAGCAAGCGGACTCGAGGCGCTCCGGGTCATTATCGACCGGGCGCCTGATTACCTCGAGCCGGGCGGCACGCTGATCGTGGAACATGGCTACGACCAGGAGGCCGCGGTAGCCGCGCTGCTCCGCGGCGGTGGATTCGAACAAATCCGCTGCGAATCGGATCTAAACGACTTGCCGCGCACCAGCATTGCCCGACTACCCAAAGCCCGCTAGCCCGAATAAACCCGACGCGAGCGTCTCGCGCAATATTCCAACGCCGCTATCGCGGCGCGCAGCAGCCAGAAACATTTGAAAATGGGTCGGGGTGGGCGTAGGCTTTCAGCATGGAAGACGTCGACCAATATCGTTGTCGCCACATCTATCTCAAGCAGAGTGATGACCCGAAGTTCCAGGCCCATGCCGCCAGCGACGCGCTTGCCCACCTTGAAGGCATTCTGCTCGCCGCACCCCATAGCGAGCACAGCGTTCATATCATTTATTCACTCGACACTTTGTCGTTCGAACTTGTCATTGAACTGCTGGTGGAATTGAATTTCGAGATGGATGATTCCTTCCTGATGTCCTTGCGCAACACGATTTATTGTTACCTGGAAGACACGGCACGCGACAATATGCAAATCGAGGCGCCCGAAGATCGGCCCAATGACCACGAGAGTGCCGAAATCCCGCACCCGGATAACAATCACTACTGGGAAGACTATCACTAGATGTATGCAATAACGCTGGTCGATATCGCGGTTGCATTCATACCCGTGCTCGTAACCCTGGTCATCATATTTTACTGGTCCAGCAGTCTCAGAAACGCTAGCGTCGCAATTCTGCGCATGCTGATTCAGCTAATGCTGATCGGTTATGCCCTCGAGTTCATTTTTAACGCCAACAGCCCGTGGATCATTCTCGTGGTGCTGAGCTTCATGCTGATCGCGGCCAGCTGGATTGCGCTCGGCGCAATACCGGTGGAGCGTTCTGCCCTGCTGGCTTACAGCCTGATCGCGATTGCCGGCGGCGGCATTATCAACCTGGTGTTGATTACCCAGGCGGTACTGCACGTGAGCCCCTGGTATCAACCGGCGGTCATGATTCCACTCGCCGGAATGATATTCTCGAATTCGATGAACAGCGTCAGTCTCGCCGGCGAGCGCCTGTACAGCGAGCTCAGTCACCATAACGACCATGCGCGCGCCCGTAATACCGCCTTCCAGGCGGCAATGATCCCGATAACCAATTCACTGTTTGCGGTGGGCCTGGTTTCTCTACCCGGGATGATGACCGGCCAGATCCTGGCCGGCACTTCGCCCCTGATCGCCGCGCGTTACCAGATCATCGTCATGTGCATGATTTTCAGCTCTGCCGGGATATCGACCGCTATATTTCTGTGGTTGATTCATGGCCGCAGTATGCGCCTGACCGCAAATAGCGATGTCGAATAATGTGGC
>JAASSH010000177.1 GCA_021767985.1 Gammaproteobacteria bacterium
ATCGAAAACTGGCACGACTTCTTCGGCTTCCCGAATGGCGACCGCGAAAAGTTTCCACAAGATGATATCAACATTCAGTATGTGCGCGACGGGAACGTCGAGTATTCGCAAACCAGCTCCAGCAGCGGAGTCGGCGACATCTCGCTGGCAATCGGTTACCAGGCAACGGCTACAACCGCCTATTTCGCGGGGATCGAGTTGCCGACCGGCTCGGAATCCGATTACACCGGCAACGAGGCAATCGATGTCGCGTTCTGGGTTAGCCGTGAAGCCAATGTTAGCGCGAACACCAACGCCTACGGCATGCTGGGCATCAGTTTTCCCGGCGACGATGGTCAGCTGGAGGGACTGGTCCGCGATTATGTCTGGGTCGCCCAGGTGGGCCTCGATTACCGCTTTAGCAACGACTACATCGGAACCGCACAGCTCGACATGCACGGCCCCACTATCGAAGACAGCGACCTCAAGGCTTTCAACGAATCGTTTCAGATACTGGTAGGACTCGGTTTTCCGAACCTGCTCGAAAACCACAGGCTCGACCTGTTCTTTACGGAGGACATCCAGGTGAATTCGGCGCCCGATATTACCTTTGGCCTGCGCCTGTCACGCGATTTTTAATCGACCAGTTCAGTCACTATCTGTGGCTCGTTTTCCAGGCTGCGATGCACCGGGCAGCGATCCGCAATTTCGAGCAGGCGCTGACGTTGCTCGTCGTCGAGGTCTCCAACCAGCGTAATCCTGCGCGTAATGCGTTCGATGCTGTGGCTGCAATCGACACAGTCCTCGGCGTGCACCCGCTCGTGCAGCAGTCGTATCTGCACATCCTCGAGCGGCAATTTTTTGCGATTCGCATACATGCGCAAGGTCATCGAGGTACAGGCCCCGAGCGACATTAGCAACAGATCGTAGGGTGTGGGCCCCAGGTCCGAGCCGCCGTATTTCTGTGGTTCGTCGGCACGCAGAAAATGGCTGTTACTGTACATGCCGCGCAGAAACCGGTGGTTGAGCTCGGTTATCAACACTTCGCCGTCGATCAGGTCGGGATGATCCCCGGCCTGATGCTCCTGCTCGAGCTCGAGATAGCGGCTCGCCCAGGAAGCGATCGTCGTTGCCACGTACTCCGAGTCCTCCGCCCGGCTTAGCAGGTGGTCCGCCCGGTCGAGCGAGATGAAACTCTTCGGGTGCCGTGCGGCCTGGTAAATCCTGGCGGCCTCGTCGATCGAGACGATGGCATCCAGCGGTGAATGAAACACCAGCAGCGCGGCGTCGAGATCGCGAATCTTACCCGTAGACGAATACTGTTCGATGTCATCCAGAAACTGCTGCTTGATGGAAAACTCGCGGCCGCCGAGCAAAACCGTCGCCTGGCCCCGCGCTTTTATCTCCTCGGCCCGATCCTTGAACAAGTGAGCCACGTGCTCCGCGGTCGCCGGCGCCCCAATAGTTACCACGGCTTTAACCGCCGGCAACCGCGCAGCCGCAGCCAGTACCGCGGCGCCGCCCAGGCTATGGCCGATCAGGATCTGCGGCGCGCCGTAGTTCTGCTCCAGCGCCGCTGCGGCCCGCACCAGGTCGTCGACATTGGAGGAAAAATTGGTGTTGGCAAAATCTCCGTCGCTATTGCCCAGCCCGGTAAAATCGAACCTCAGTACCGCGATCCCGCGCGCGGCCAGCGCACGGCTGATGCGTGACGCGGCGGCGATATCCTTGCCGCAGGTGAAACAATGCGCAAACAGGGCGAAGCTGGATAACCGGTCCATGCGCTCGGGCAACTCGAGCAGTCCGGCCAGTGTTTCTCCATTGGAATTTTCAAATTCGAGCTTGATTTTGTTCATTTGACAGGCTCCAAGAGGTTATTATCGTGAGACTGGTGGTAACTACACAGGTTCCTGTTGAAAAGGCAGTTTAATCGATTTCTCCGCTGGATACTGTTCCTCTGGGTCAGGGTGGAAGTATTCCCGGAAGACAGTCCGCGCAGCGTACTCGATCCCGAACGCCCGATACTCTACATCCTTGCCGACCGCGGCCTGAGCGATCTGCTGGTGCTGACCGAAGTGACCGGGCGTTACCAACTGCCCGACCCGAGAGACCCGATACCGATCGAGGCGCTCGCGCAGCATCACTCGGTTTACAGCATCGCTTCGCGCAGCCCAATGATCGACTGGATCAAGCGCCGGCCCAAGCACTCGGTTTTGCTGACCGACTTTATCGCCGCCTTTAACGCCAACGACGAACTCGACTTACAGATCGTTCCGGTCTCGGTTTTCTGGGGCCGGCCCCTGGCACGTCACAAAAACTGGTTACAGGTATTGTTCGCCGATACCTGGGCGCTGGCGGGGCGTACCCGCAAGTTCTTTACCCTGTTGATTCACGGGCGCAGCACGCGGCTGATTTTTTCACAGGCGATCGATTTCCGCAGCATGCTTGCCGAAAGCGGAAACCATGAGCAGAACCTGCAGGAATCGCTGATTACGACGCTGAGCCAGCAGCGAGAAGCGACCTTCGGCCCCCAGATCACCAGCCACAAGCACCTGTCAGCCAGGGTCGTCGAAGACAACATCGTGCAGGAGCTGATATCCGAACAGGCCGATACCACGCTGCAGCGCTACACCCGCGCGCATCGCTATTGCCGCGAGATTTTTGCCGACTGCACACAGTTGACCATCGAGGTGATGCTGCGACTGCTGCGCGCCTTCTGGAATCGCTATTATGCCGGCATCGAAATTTACCATGCCGAACGCGTTCGCGAGGCCGCCCTGACTCACCAGCTGGTTTACGTCCCCTGCCACCGCAGCCATGTCGATTACCTGCTGCTGTCTTACGTGATTTATAACGAGAACCTGGCGTTGCCCTATATCGCCGCCGGTGACAATCTCAACGTGCCGTTCATCGGGCGCATCCTGCGCGGTGGCGGCGCTTTTTTTATCCGCCGAAGTTTCAAGGACAACCAGTTATATACCGCGGTGATGCGCGCCTATTTGTATCAACTGGTCAAGCTCGGGGTACCGCTCGAGTACTTTATCGAAGGCGGTCGCAGCCGCACCGGGCGCATGCTGAAACCCAGGCTCGGCATGCTCGGCATGACCGTCGAGGCCTACATCAAGAGCCAGCAGCGGCCGCTGGCCTTCGTGCCGGTCTATATCGGTTATGAAAAGCTGATCGAGGGCAAATCCTACCTCGGCGAACTCTACGGCGGCAAAAAGAAGCGCGAATCGACCCTCGGCACAATCGGCGCAATATTCCGACTCAAGGGCCATTTCGGCAAGGTTACCGCCAGTTTTGGCGAACCAATCGAGCTCGACGCCCTGCTATCGCAACATTGTGGCGACTGGCAAGATCGGGCCGCCGAGGTGGAGCATCGGCCCGACTGGTTTCGCAGCAGCCTGCTGCATCTGTCGCAGCAGATCATGTACGGCATCAACGGCGCCTGCGTGATCAACCCGGTTAACTCGATCGCCACGATACTGCTGGCAACGCCGCGGCAAAGTATCGAAATCGAGGAACTGGTGAGCCAGGCCAAACTGCACCAGCGCCTGATCAGCGGCGCGCACTGCCTGGCGTCGATTCGCATCGAGGGCAAGGTCAACAAGAAGCAGATCAGGCGCATCGCCCGACAAAAAATCATTCATATTCGCGAGCACGAGTTGGGCGACATCGTTTATCTCAAGCCCGAGGATTCGGTGCTGATCAGCTACTACCGCAACAACAGCCTCCACAGCCTGATCATTCCGGCATTGATCGCCTGCTGTTTTAGCAACGTTCGACGCGTGTCCTATGCCAGCGTACAGCGCAAGATACGGCTGCTGTACCCGTTTCTGAAGTCCGAGCTGCAGCTCGAGTGGCAGGATTCGGGCCTGCAGGAAATTATCGACGAATGCATCAATTGCATGATCCGTGAAAAATTACTGGAACGGATTGACAAGGACCTGCGTCGTCCGCAACGCAGCGATCACCGTTTCATGCAATTGATCCGGCTGGCACACATCGTACAACCGATCCTGGAACGTTACTACATGACCTTCATCGTGCTGTGGCAATCTTCCAGCGCGCCACTGAACGAATCCGACCTCGAACATCGCTGCCACCTGCTGGCGCAGAAAATCTCCATGATCTACGGTATGAACTCTCCCGATTTCTACGACCGGCTGCTGTTCCGGGATTTCATCGAGACCATGCTGGAAAACGAATACCTGGTTAAAAACAGGGAAGAGCAGCTCGAGTTCGCCACGGGCTTCAACTACGTCAGTCTCGACCTGCGCAACCTGCTCAGCACCGAAGTCCGCAGCAGTATCCTGTCCCTGATCAAATCCGCCCCCCAATAACTCCCCACTCGGAAACTGGCAGCATCACCTGCGACTAACCGCCCCGTTCCGACGCATCGAGCCTTCGGCTTCCCACAGATGCCTGCGCTTCCATATGGACAGCAGTGCAGAGGCAGCCGAAGGGATACTTTGCGACCTAACGACCGGAGTGCCGAAAAAGGACTTGGTTTTTTAGGGTCAGGCTACAGGGATGTAGCCTGTGGCGATTCGCGACAGGGATGTCGCGTATCGCCTTGCCCTGAAAAAGCAAGTCCTTTTTCGGGAAGCCGCAGGCCACCCGGTAAGTCGCAAAGTATCCCTTCGGCTGCCGACTGGGAAGTTTTCGACATCCAGAAAGATACCTTTGATCAATAATCGTTACACTACCCGTGCTTTAAGGTGACCTGGACGAACCGGCGACTCAGGATTTGCCGATAAATCGATGTATTTTCCTGCGCTGTTTTTTATCGGGACGAGTACTGGAACGCGGCCGCGCCAGCATCGCCAGCTTGCGCTTCTCAGCCTCGGCGGCGCGCCTGGCAACGCTGGCCTCGGTCTCGCGATACAGGGTCCGGGCCTCGCTGGCCGATCCACGGCGATCGCTGATAGCGGTGACGATAATCTCGAAACGCTCGTAACCGCGCTGAATTTCGAAGCAGTCGTCGATCTTGACGCTACGCGACGGCTTGATCCGATGCCCCTGCAGATGAACCTTGCCGCCGCTGACGGCCTCGCCGGCAAGCGCCCTGGTTTTGAAAAAACGCGCCGCCCACAACCATTTATCGAGCCGCACCCTGTGCTCGTCGGCGTTCATCGGGCGTTACGCTTGTGAACGTACTTCATGACCCGGTCGGCCATCGAAAATCCGCTCAGCACGGCCCCCTCGATGCGCGGCGCGGTACACCAGTCGCCACATGCGCCGATCGCCCGTGATTCGACGAACAGCGAATCCTCGCTGATCGGATTGATCGGCAAGGCGTGCTTCCAGCAGTGCACCGAGGCCGATACCGGTTTTTGCGGAACCAGGTCGGTAGCTTCCCAGAAGGCATCGAGCAGCGCGTGCATTACCCGCCCCCTGAAACTGGCGGCATACTTTTGCGACCATTCCGGCGACGCGTGCAATACCCAGCAGTCGGCATCCGTTTCGCTGGTCGAATACTGGTAGCGAGAAATCCAGGATAGTGGAGAGTCGAGCACGAAGGCCGCGTCGTAGGGGATATTGAGGCGTCGATCGAACGCCAGCATGCCACTCCAGCAGGCCGTCATGTCGACACTATCGGCCTGTTTACCGATCTCAGGCACCGAGCGACACAACTCGGTTACCTGGTGCGCCGCGGTCGCGATTATGACAATGTCGAAGGCGCCCTGGTAGTCGCCGCGTTCGTTAAAC
>JAASSH010000178.1 GCA_021767985.1 Gammaproteobacteria bacterium
AATCATCTGTACCTTAAAGGTGGAGTATAGAGCTGCCAGTCGTGCCCTGAAAGACGAATGGCTCTTCCTGGCCGTTCTGAGCCGATCGATTCAGAAATAATGGCTCTGAACGAAGCGATAATTGGTCAGGCTGCTTTCTGGCTGTCAGGAGACATCAACTCCGTACCGTATTGCATTTCACCAGTTCCGGCTGGATACCCATTCCGAACGACAAGATACGCCAGGACTCAAGGGCAATGGCAGTGATGTTGGACGACGGTGTAATCGGATGGAGAAATCAGTGCTGATGGCTGATCCAGTCAATAAAGGTTTCGACGACGGCGTTCCGGTCAGTGGCGAGGGCCGTATAAACCAGGTAATACCCCACGTCATCAAGTGCTACCTCAGATAGGTAGCACAGCTCTCCCGAGTCAAGTTCGTTCTGAACCAGGGCGTCCCACAAGGCAATGCCCTGACCGTCGATGACTGCCTGAACGCGGTCATTAGAATCGGGTATCAACAGGCGATTTTGCATCGGCCGGTAATCGAGTCCAGCTTTATGGTGCCACTCTTGCCAGCCCGTACTGCCGGAGCTATCAGCCAGCAAGGGGATTTCCCTTAGCGCGCGATTCATTCCGATTTCCCGAACCTTGGCGGCAACTGACGAGTTCGCAGTCGGTCTTGCCGGACATTTGAACAGAAGGTGGTGCTCGAAGTTGGTCCATTTGCCGCTACCCCAGCAGATCGCGACATCGATATCCGATTGCTCTAGGTCGGTGATTCCGGTGATCGGTTCCACGCGAACGGCGATACTCGGGTTCGCCTCCATGAAAGCCATCAGGCGCGACGACAGCCAGCGTGAAAAGAAGTAAGTCAATGCGCCAATCGTGATCAGATCGGGCTCTTTCTGTTGCAGCTGGCGAATGTCCCGGTCGAGCTGACCCAGAGCCAACTGCGAACTCCGCCACAGCTTCTCGCCCTTCCCGGTAATCTGGAGGCGTTGTCGTTGTCGCTCGAACAGGCGAAACCCGAGCTCCCCCTCCAGCTTGCGGATTTGGTAACTGACCGATCCCTTGGAAAGGTTCAACTCGGCGGCCGCCGCAGTAATGCTGCGATGCTGAGCCACGGCGGCGAAGATCCTCAGTGCGTCATAGGAACGGAATACCATCGGAGATGTATAAATTATTTAAACAAGTTGTCGCAGAAATTGAAATATGCATGCATAAAACGCTGTGTTCAAATAAATTTATCCCAGGTTCTATTATTTTTGTTTAAACAGACCAAACATTAATGACGCCCGAACAACTACAGATCGCGGTCACCGTTAGGCGTACCGCCGCCAAACGTCCCAATGAACTTGCGCGCACAATGGCGCCGCACCCGTTGATCCACCAGGAACTGCCTTACAACCCAACCTACTTCGTCTATAACCGACGGCTCGCCACAGCGAGCCTAAATAACCTGACCGCAGACGAGGTGTATTGGCGGGTTCGCTGCAGCGTTATCCTGCGCCACACCGGCGAGTTGCCGCTCGAAATCCGCGGCGTTGACGCCGAGAAATTGTTGAACCGCGTGTTCACCCGCGACATCGCCAAAAACCGCGTCGGCCGCTGCAGCTATCAATTCGCCTGTTACGATCACGGCGGTATGATTACCGACGGCGTACTGGTGCGCCTTGCCAAGGATCGCTTCTGGTACGGCCAGGCGGACGGTGATCTGTTTTCGTGGCTGCTCGCCAACGCACGCGGCCTCGACGTCGACGTGTTCGACCCCGGTGTCTGGGTCAGCCAGGTGCAGGGGCCCAAATCGTTCGAGGTGCTCGCGTCCGCAGTCGACGGTGACATGCCCCAGCCATTCAACTATTTCGACATGGCGGAGGTGCAAATCGCCGGGCAACCCGTAGTGCTGACCCGCTCGGGCTTCACCAACGAGCTTGGCTGGGAGTTCTACCTGCTGCCCGGTACCGACATCGAAGCGATCGGCGCACGCATTCTCGATGCAGGCAAGCCGTACGACATGACGCCAACCTCCGCGGATGCCTTTCGTACCCGTCGCATCGAGGCCGGACTGCTGAATGCCGGTTCCGATTTCGACGAAACCACGACGCCCTTTGATGCCGGGCTCGGCCACATGGTCGATTTCAACAAGGGCGATTTCTGCGGCCGCGAAGCACTGCTGCAGGCTAACCGGCGCTGCCGCACCTGGGGCCTGCGTACAGACGGTGGCGTCGCCCAGATCGGGCGCACTGTCGAGCTGGATGGCCACGACGCCGGCATCGTCTGCTCGAGCGCGTGGTCGCCATTCCAGAATCGCGGCGTTGCGCTGGTCAGACTCGACGATGCGGGCCTCTGTCCCGGGACAGCGCTCAAGGTCATCTGCACCGACGGCCAGATCCGCGAGGCGCGAACCTGCACCACACCGATGTACGACGAAAAGCGCGAAATACCGCGCGGCCTCAAGGTCGACATTCCGCGGGTCGCCTGATGAGGTAACGCCATGTACGACATCGAGCTTACCGAATCGCTGTTCCCGCCGCAGCCCGACTGCGAATTGCGGGATATCACCATCGGGGAATTACTGCGTGAAACCGCGGAAGTATTTCCCGACTCGGTCGCGATGGTCGACATCGCACTTGACGGCAGCCCGGGCCAGCAGTGGAACTATGGCGAGGTACTGACTATCAGCGAAAAACTTGCGATGGCGCTCGCATCCCGTTTCGAGGCCGGCGAAAAGATCGTGGTCTGGGCGCCAAACATTCCGACCTGGCTGTTCATGGAGTACGCCTGCGCGCTGGCCGGCCTGGTGCTGGTGACCGCAAATCCGTCCTTCCAGGCAAGGGAATTACGTTACGTGCTCGAACAATCGGGTGCGGTTGCGCTGTTCCGGGTCGAAGGTTTCCGCGGCAACCCGATGGCGGAGATTGCAGCCGAGGCGGTTGCCGGCAACGAGGCCATCCGCGAAGTGGTCGATCTGGACGACGAGAAAGCATTGTTCGCTATCGGAAGCCGTACCGCATGCCTGCCCGATGTCGCGCCTGGCGACGCCGCCCAGATTCAATACACCTCGGGCACCACCGGTTTTCCCAAAGGAGCTGTGCTGTCGCACCATAACCTGCTGAACAATGCGCGACTGTTTGCAGCGCGCAAAAAGGTTCATCGGCGAAGTGTCTGGGCGAACTTCATGCCGATGTTTCACACCGCCGGTTGCGCCACCACCGCGCTGGGTTGCCTGCAGGCCGGCTGCAAGATGCTGATGATCAAACTGTTCGATGCCGCGACACTGGCGCGGTTGATCGAAAGCGAGGGCATCACGACGTTTTTCGCGGTGCCCACAATGCTGGTCGGCCTGCTAGAGGCGCTGGAGGGGGAAGATCGGGACATGACCTCGATGGAAGTGATCACCACCGGCGGCGCGCCGGTTGCGCCGGAGTTGGTGCGCCAAGTACGCGAACGACTCGACTGCAGCCTGCAGTCCGCCTTTGGCCAGACCGAGGCGTCGCCGATGATCTGCCTCAACCACGACGACGTCACCCTCGACGACATCTGCTTCTCCGCGGGGCAGCCGTTGCCGCATACCAGCGTGTCGATTCGCGACCCTGAAACCGATACGATTCTGCCGATTGGTGAGGTTGGCGAAATCTGCGCGCGTGGTTACAACGTCATGCTCGGTTACCATGATAACGAAGCGGCGACCCGTGCGGCGATCGACGCCGACGGCTGGCTGCACACTGGCGACCTCGGCAAGCTCGACTCGCGTGGATTCATTCGTATTACCGGCCGCGTGAAAGACATGATCATCCGGGGTGGCGAGAACCATTTTCCCGCCGAAATCGAAAACCTGCTGATCGAACACCCGGACGTGGCGGAAGTGTCGGTCGTGGGAATCCCCGACGACAAGTGGGGTGAAGTGATTGGCGCATTCATACGCACCGAAGGAAACTCGCCGCTGCATATCGATGGCCTCAAGTCCTACTGCCGCGAACACCTGTCGCCACAGAAAACGCCGACCATCTGGCGACGCGTCGAGGCCTTTCCGCTGACCGGATCGGGAAAGATTCAGAAATTCGTGATTCGCGACAACTTCGTCGCCGGTAATTATGATTAGAGGTTTCCCGATTATCAGAACCTCGCCATGAGCGTCAGCATTGACAAGGACGGTCCCGTGTGGACGGTGATCCTGTCCCGCCCCGAAGCCCGCAACGCGATCGATCCGGCAACCGCCGAAGCGCTTTACCGGGCCTTTACCGATTTCGATCGTGACCCGTCCGCCGCAGTCGCTGTGTTCTGGGGCAAAGGTGGCGCCTTTTGTTCGGGCTGGGATCTGAAGCAGGCAGCAGCACTCGACGATGACGTCTTCTTTGAGACACACAACATGCCGACCGATGATAGCGACATGCCGCCCGCGCTGCTTGGCCCGTCGCGGCTCGAACTGGACAAACCCGTGATCGCCGCAGTGGCGGGCCCGGCCGTTGCCGGCGGCATGGAACTCGCGCTGTGGTGCGATTTTAGGGTGATGGAGGAAAGCGCCTATTTCGGTGTGTACTGCCGCCGCTGGGGCATCCCGTTGATCGATGGCGGCACGGTGCGCCTGCCGCGCCTGGTGGGCGAAGGGCGCGCACGTGAAATTATCCTGACCGGCCGTAAGGTGACGGCCTCAGAAAGTCTGCAAATCGGGCTTGCTGAATATGTCGTCGCGGATGGCGAAAGTCGCGCCAAAGCCGAGACGCTGGCGCACGAAATCGCCGCGCACCCGCAGATCTGCGTGCGCGCCGACCGCCGTTCGCTCAATCACCAACACGGCAAATCCGTGCATGAGGCCATGACCTACGAATGGTATAACGGCCGCGACGCCTTGTTTGCCGAGGGCATAGATGGCGCGGGTCGCTTTCGCAAGTCGTCAGACAAAGACTAAACGGAGACCAGGCATGCAAATCGGCAACCTTCTCTATGAAACCGGCGCCCGTGTAGCGACAATCACCCTCAATCGCCCTGAGAAATACAATGCGATTACCGAGCGCATGCCCGGGGACCTGGTCGATGCGGTCGGGCGCGCCAGCGATGATGACTCGGTGCACGTCATCGTGCTGACCGGCGCCGGCAAGGGATTCTGCAGCGGTTACGACCTCGGCCTCATTGCCGAGGCCAGTGGTGAGAACCCGGTCTACCAGGATGCACCGTGGGACGCGATGATCGACTATCGCTTCATGCGCCGCTGCACTGACAGCTTCATGTCGCTGTGGCGCTGCCCAAAACCGGTGATCGCGAAGGTCAACGGCGACGCGGTTGCCGGCGGTAGCGATATCGCGTTGTGCTGCGACTTGATCGTCATGTCAGAGAGAGCCCGTATCGGTTACCCCCCGGCGCGCGTCTGGGGTTGCCCGACCACGGCGATGTGGGGGTACCGTCTCGGTGCAGAACGGGCGAAACGCATGCTGTTCACCGGTGACCTCGTCAGCGGCACGGAGGCTGAAGAGATGGGGTTGATCCTGCAGGCCGTGCCAGCGGCGGAACTCGACGCGACGGTAACGGCGCTCGTCGATCGCATCAAGGGCGTGCCGAAGAACCCGCTCGCGATGATGAAAACACTGGTCAACCAGGTTTACGACAACATGGGGATGAACAGCACGCAAACGCTGGCGACCTTATTCGACGGCATCGCCCGTCACAGCCCGGAGGGCGTC
>JAASSH010000179.1 GCA_021767985.1 Gammaproteobacteria bacterium
GCCAATCACCTGTTACGTATCGATACTGTTACCGGCGCAGGAACCGATCTGGGTTTGATCACGGGGGCGCCGGGTAACGGGCTGGTTTCCCTTACCTCCACCCCTCCCCCGGCTCCGGCCATCGACGTCACGATCGACATCAAACCCGGGAACGCGGAAAACCCTGTCAATCCTCGCTCCGAAGGCAGAATCAAGGTCGCCATCCTGACGACCGAAGTCTTCGACGCGAGCAGCGTCGATGCCAGCACGATCAGGTTTGGCCCCGGTGCGGCAGCACCGGTGACCTATCGGCTGGATGATGTTAATAACAACGGTATCTGGGATCTGGTATTGAAGTTTGATACTCGGGAGACGGCTATTGTCTGTGGCGACAACGCGGCGACTTTAACCGGTCAGGTACTCGACGGTACCCCGATCACCGGTACGGACTCCATCAAGACAAAAGGGTGCTAGAAAACAATACCTGAATACCCGGAAGTGGTCTCTGTGGCGACCTTCGGGTCGATTTTTGCGGCCACCAATGGCGTGGCTCGGCGCGCGCCTGCTAACGTGGCGTTTGTCAGCGCGTCAGTGGCACGGGATACAGCGTATTGGCAAATTCAACGATGATTATGTGCCGACCGGCTTTGGTCTGTAGAGAAGAAAACAAAGTCTGTTCAGGGCGCTGTGTTTGCTGCCGGCATTAACAATTTCCTGATTTCTGCGCCAAACACGGCGGGCGACTGCGCACCGATGATCACCCGCCCGCTGAGCTTTTCGGACGATGTCTTGCCTACAATAAAACTTGGTGTGCCGGTAAGGCGCTGGCTGCCGGCGATTCTGGTGTAATTATCGATACGATCAAGATGCCGTTCGCTGGCGAGGCAGTCGTTGAAGGCCCGGGTATCAAGCTTGAGCTCTGCAGCATAGGCCTTTAGCTGATCCACACCCAGGTTGTTGCTGTTGCGGAAAAGACTGTCGCGCATGGCCCAGAACTTGTCCTGCTCGGCGGCACAATAGGCCGCCTGCGCTGCCTTGCGCGCATCCTTGTGAAATCCCAGCGGCAGATCGCGAACCAGCCAACGCACCTTGCCGGTGTCGATGAAATCGCGTTTGAGCAGTGGGAAGGTGTTCTGCGCAAACCGCTTGCAGTAAGGGCACTGGTAGTCGGTAAACTCAACCACGGTCACAGGCGCAGCGACATCACCCAGTATCGGACCCGGGTCTTTGATATCCAGGGTTGCCGTGGCCGGCACCCGACGTTGCTGAGCAGGCGACTGCGTCTGTTTATCAATCTTCTCCAGCAGTGTTCGCATGTCGCGCAGTTCCTTTATTATTACGTCGGCCTGTTGTTTGGTGACAGCCTCCTCCTGGACGTTAGACGACGGTGAGTTACAGGCTGATATGATTAGCAGTGGAAAACCGAGTATGCCGAGTCTGAGCGTGTTCCTATTCATTACAAGTGTCACCAGTGCGTCCGAACCGCTAATTGTACAGCAGTAATGATTCAGCTAATGATCTTGGGACGAACAAATATCCGGTTTTTCAAAAGCCCCTGGGTATCGGGAGGCTGTCTTTCTCGATTTTATACAGAGTGTCCGTCACGTTTTCCGGCCCAACCAGAAGAATCTGCTTTTTCAAACCCGCCCCCCTGAACGGGTGGTCTCCGTATAAACACCCAGGTGATCGTCGAAATGAAGCGACGTAACCCACGGTTTGGCTGCCCAAGAATCGCACAGCAGATCAATAAAGCCTCTCGAACCAACATCGATAAAGATATGGTGCGGCGCGTTCTCGCCGCGCATTACCGGCCGGAACACAGTGACGGCGGACCGTCATGGCAGACCTTCCTCATCCGGGATTGCTCCGAAACATCTCAGCTCTGATAACGATTCACTACTTCTGTATCACCGGTGGCATACGAAACTGAGGATCCTTGGTGCCGAGAAGATCAAGACTGTACCGTATACACCACTATCGCATCCCTTCGTCGAACCGCTTATCGGGACTATGCGTCGCGAGTAGCTTAATCAAGTTCTCTTCTGGAATACCGGTCACTTAGTACAAAAACCGGAAGCATTCCGACAGCATTACAACACGCATCGCGTCCACACATCGCTCGAAGGTCAGGCACTATCAGAAATCTGCGGCGATACCGTGAACGATCGCGATTATCTCAAGCAACGCCGGTGGAAAGCCCATTGTCATGGACTTTTCCAACTACCCTTAGCTGCATGAATAACGATTCGCCACACACAGGGTCGCACGCCTAGCATTTTGGTGCAGCGCTTTGTCAACGCTGGGCTATGCCAGCGCGCTTGACGCACAAATAATTGATATGAGAGATAGGATTCACAAGGGAATAGCGTGGCGTCGGGCGGGGGACGCGAACCCCCTGTATTTTTTAGCTGCAAATCCGCGTGTTACACGCCTATCCATTTGAGCAGCATAATTTCGTAAAATTTTTTATTTTTATTTCATGCAGTTACAAGGCCATATGGCGTCCCCAAGGGGAGGCCACCTTATCCCCCAGTTACGAGTGCCTTCGGAAATCATTACAATTCCATGATATCTCAAAGAGTTATAGGCCACACTCCGATTTCTGCCCTGTTATCGCACCACATAAAACTGGAGATATCGGCTAACAACGAGTCACATGGGGGATTTGAGCCTCCGACCATCTGGCGTGTAGCCCGTTTAGGCGGGTTGCAATTGTTTATTAATCAGTCACTTGTGGCGCTTGCCTATTTAATACCGCAGTTGACTTATCAATCACTTACAGTTCACTGTGCCCTCAAGTTAGCACAAATCTGGTACAGTCGATTTGCTGGGATGCGCTGGACCAGTCCACCGGATTCTCGATTCCGCTGTACCGGGGCGGCAAGAGTGTCTGGCGCCAGGGGCTCGATACCGCCGGAGAAATCGACGTCGCGGCGATAGAAAGCAAACGCACGGCACTACCCGATAGATCCGTCTACCGTGCCTTCACACCGGATCACCTCCCCCGCCAGTCCGATCAGATTGAGGTCGGCACCTCGCTGCTGGCGGTGGGCTTCCCGCTGGGCTTCCATGACACACTGCACCACATGCCCGTGGTGCGCCACGCAGTGATCGCGTCCTCGTTCGGCCTGCGCTTCAAGGGCGAAGGCTACTTTCTTACCGATGCCCGTACCCACCGGGGCACCAGCGGGGCGCCTGTCGTGATGCGCGTCTCCGACCATGATCCGGCGCAGGACGACCTGCCATGGATGCTGCTCGGCGTCCACTCGGCACGGCTCGAGGTCGGCAAACCCGACCTGAAACTCGACGAAGCCCTGGGGTTGAACTGCGCCTGGTACGCCGACATCCTGCTGACGCTCACCGGGTGCTGACGGCGAATATCGCACGGTAACGTATCTTCGTGATGATATCTTGCCTGACCCGGGATATGATTAGAAGTTGGGATCATTATTCAAGGCCCGCTTTTGTAGGGGCGACTTTCTCCGGGGTTTCGTCATGACGCGTCTGCAGGGTGCAAATTCCGCCACACTGAGGCGCCTGCTTGCGCTGGCTCGCGATCTGCTGCAGGCGCCCGACCCGCAATCCGTTCTGACACTGTCTGGCCGCGCGATTCAAGAGCTCTTGTTGGCAGATGGCGCCTTGTTGCTCCTGGTCCTGGGTGAACAGGAACATGCCACGGAATTTGACCGCAACGGCGTCATGCAAACCGCGCGTGAAGGCACCGCTCTGTATCGCCACGCCCGGCAAGCGATCGATAATCGAACACCCATCCTTCTCCCCGATGTGGCCGCCGATCCGAACTTACGCGACGGCAGTCTTTCCGCCGGTGGGACAGTGAGCTTGATCGCTTTTCCTTTTCCCCCAATCAAGCCGGTTTGCGCTCTGGCCGTCTTCTGGTATCACAGAGGGCGCCGCGATCAACTCACCAAACCGATCTCTATCCTGCGCCATATCGGGGAACTCACAGCTGCTGCACTTGGGAATGTGGCTTACAGGCAGATGATCGAGGGTCACGTTGCGGCCCGAACCAAAGAAATCACAGATTCAGCCCGGAAACACGCAAAGGAACTCCATCGACGCGATCAGGTGGAGGAAGAACTGCACCGCATCTCGGTCACCGACGTGATGACCGGGATGTTGAACAGGCGCGGTTTTTTCCTGAATGCCGAACGCAGCTTCAAGGTCGCGCGGCGGCAGGGGGTACCGAGCGCGCTGATCTACGCCGACCTAGACGAGTTGAAGGCCGTGAACGATGCACTGGGCCACGACGCCGGCGATCGCCTCATTCAGAATGCCGGCCTGATTCTTCAAGCATCATTTCGGGACAGCGATGTTGTAGCCCGGCTCGGGGGAGATGAATTTGCGGCCTTCACCCTCGACGCAGAGCAGCCGGAAGTGATCCTGGCCCGGATACACTCGAACATCGAAAGCTTTCGCCAACGCGAATCGCCGCTTTACAAGATTTCGCTCTGCATCGGCATCGTGCAATGCAATCCCTCATCCGATCTGACCTTGTCCGATTATCTTTCACTGGCGGATAAGCAGATGTACGAGCGGAAAAAGGCGCGTAGCAAACCGGGCATCGATGACTGACGCCCGGAGTCGGCCCAGTCGCCGATCACCCATGCGGCAATCGATAAGTCGAACGTGCAGCCGTGCGAATGCCTGATCGCCTCAACCTCTGCGGACTGGCGCATGGTCCGGGTTTCAAACACTTTCCGTTGAATGCTTGCGGGATTATGTCGTCATACCCGTATCCGACACGCTGCGTTAGCAAACCGCCTCCGCCTCATCAATTAATATGATGAGCTATTTCCCGGGAAAGGCCTATAGTGCACATAGAACCATCGTCAGACCCTTTGCCGCCAACCGGCGCCTTTAGAAAAGGATGGGGCTTCCGTAGGGAGTAGCGCACAATGCGCAGCCATACAAGCGACAGGCGATGGGTCACAGGAGATTACCATGTTAACTACGTCACCTTCCCGGACAAGACCTGTCATCATGTTCGAATACTTGAATTGGCTCGCTACCGATGCGCTGCCGCGTGACCGGGCCCAGAGTCAGCGCTTACATGAACCGAAGCATCTAATTAACACCATCGACCCCATGACTGGCAACGATATCGAAGATGTCACGAGCCATCCATCCCTGGTGGACGGCAACCTGACCATTTATTTCGAAACAGAAGCGAGCCGCAATGAGTATCGGGATATGCAGCTTAACCATCCCAACCTGCGCTTGCCATACCCAGCCACAGATGACGACGACCGTGGCGGTTAAAACCTTCAGGTCGTAGCCTTGCAATGACACCTGCCTACACGGGTTGACAAAATTCCGCCAACCCGCACCGGACAACTGATTTTCTGCCGTGCAGGGCTCGCGCCTGTAAAAGCAGATCGCGCGCAAGAATGCGATCCGGCGTGCGTGAGCAGCGCGCCCGAAAATCGGTGCCGCAACTGGAACGCAAAGCGGCTACTCGCGAAAATCCGGTCGGACCACCGTTTGAACTGATAAAGGCGACAATTTTTGTCTGGCATACAACCTCTGATTCCTGATGAAACCATGGAACTTTCCTGGAAAGACAGCGTCTACCGGCAGCGTGAAGAACTGGCGCGGATGTTGCGGGAGCCGCTCGCGCTGCTGGCCAGGAAAGGCATACC
>JAASSH010000180.1 GCA_021767985.1 Gammaproteobacteria bacterium
CTATAACTTCATTGCCGGTACCGAGGGTATTCCGGGCTGGAACCACGAGCGTCAACAGCAGCTCGAGCTGTTCAAGATGACGCTGGCGAATCTGAACCCGGATTTCCAGGTCGAACACGGCTATCCGGCCAATAGCGCCGGCAATGCCAACATGAGCTATTGTTCGAATTCGCTGGCGCAGCGTTACGGCGCGCTGGTGATGACGCTGGAAATGCCGTTCAAGGATGCCAGCGGTACTGTCGACGCGGTGCAGGGATGGAGCCCGGAACGCTGCGGTCGCCTGGCGCACTCCTGCCTCGATGCCCTGCACCTGTGCTGGGACCAGGTCATTAATCGTTAACCGAGCCGGATCAGTCCCATGCCCGATCGGAGAGAATTCCTCAAAGCCAGCGCCGCGGGCCTGCTCGGTGCGAGCCTGCTGCGCCCGATCAGCGGGCAGGCAAGTGTTGCGCCGTTTAAACTGACCGCCTCCGAGGGCGAGGTCGTGTTCGGCGGGGAGCAGGAAAACGCCACCCGGGTGATGTATTACAACCAGTCGATTCCGGGGCCGGTGATTCGTATCCCGCAGGGTCGCGAATCGATTATCCGGTTTCACAATGCTCTCGACGAACCGTCGTCGGTGCACTGGCACGGTCTGCGTATCGATAACGCGATGGACGGGGTGCCGGATATGACCCAGCCGCCGGTGATGCCGGGCGAGCAGTTCGAGTATCGCCTGCGACCGCCGGACGCCGGAACCTACTGGTATCACACCCATATGCGCTCGTGGGCGCAGCTCGCGCTGGGCCTGGCGGGCGTCCTGATCGTCGAGGAGGATAATCCCCCGCAGGTCGATCGGGACCTGGTATTCGCAATCGACGACTGGCGGCTGGACCGCAAAATGCAGCTCGACACCAAGAGCCTGGGCTCGATGCACGACTGGTCCCATGGCGGGCGGCTGGGCAATTACATCACCGTCAACGGCGCGGCCGAGCCCGTGTTCGAGGTCGCCCGCGGCGAACGCATCCGTCTGCGCCTGGTAAACATCGCCAACGCGCGCGTGATGTACATGCTGTTCAACGAACCCGCCATATCGGTGGTGGCGGTCGATGGGCAGCCGGTCGAACCCTTTACGCCGGAGACGGGCCGCATCCGGCTCGCGCCGGGGCAGCGGGCAGATTTGATCATCGATATGAGCTCCGACCCCGGAAGCCGCTCGGCGATAGAAGTGGTCATCGGGGAGTATGCCTACGAGATCGCGACTTTCGTCTACGGCCAGCAGGTAAAGCGCGAACGGTTGCTCGAGACGCCGATCAGGCTGCCGGATAATCCCGTCAATCGGGTCGTTCTGCCGGCGGAGTTTCGGCACATACCGCTGCGCATGGAGGGCGGGGCGATGGGCGGCATGCGCAGCGCGATCTTCGAGGGCCAGGAAATGGATATTCGTGAGCTGGTACGGAATGGCAAGGTGTGGGCGTTCAATGGCATCGTCGGTATGCCGCAGGAACCGTTGTTCAGCGTCGCGCGCGGCACCGCGATCAGTATCGATGTGCACAACGACAATAACTGGCCGCACGCGATGCATATTCACGGGCATCATTTTATTCACGATCGAAATCCCGGGATGTGGCGCGATACCGTGCTGTTTCAGCGCGGCGAGCGGGGTTCGATGCGTTTCATCGCCGACAACCCGGGTAAATGGTTGATTCACTGCCACATGGTCGAGCACATGGCCGGCGGCATGGTGACCTGGTTCGAGGTCAGCTGACTGCCCGCGTCAAACGAGGAGACAACAGAAATGTCCAAGATCAAGATCCAGTTCACCCTGTTCTCGGCGTTTTACTCGCCGTTGATACTGACCATGGCCGGCGGTTTCCTGAAGCAGGAAGGCCTGGAATTCGAATGGTCGGTATCGCCGGCCGGCAAGCCCGCGACCGAGTCGGTCAGCGACGGTTCGGCGGACGTGGTTCAGTCGGCCCCGAGCCAGGCGTTTAACGCGATCGCGCGCGGCGAGACCGGGTACCCGCTGCATTTTGCTCAGATCAACGAGATGGACGGTTTTTTCCTGACGGCGCGTGCGCCGGAGCCCGACTTTTCGTGGAAAAAACTGGAGGGTGCCGAAGTGGTCATGTTCGGTGGCGGGCAGCCGAACGCCATGTTGCGCTATGCCTGTCATCGGGCGGGCATCGACTACGATCGAATCGTCGCGATCACCCCGGGCGGCGCGGACGATATCGACCAGGCGTTTCGCGCCGGGCAGGGACAGTACGTGCAGCAGCAGGGACCTTACCCGCAGCAACTGGAGCAGGATGGTATCGGCAGCGTGGTGGCGCAGGTTGGGCCGCAGATAGGCCCCTGCGCCTTTTCCAGCCTGGCCGCCTCGCGTGAATGGCTCGAGACCGACACCGCGCGAGCCTTTACGCGTGCCTATGCGGCTGCCCGCCAGTTCCTGAACCAGGCGCCGGCCGCTGAAATCACGGCGCTGCAGCAGTCGTATTTTCCGGGCGTCAGCGCCGCCGCCCTGGAAAGCTGTATTTCGAGTTATCAGCGCCTCGGCTGCTGGACCCCGCATGTCGAAATTACACGGCCTGCTTTCGAAGTCATCCTGGATATCTTCGAGTACACCGGGGGTATCACCGCGCGCTATCCCTACGAGATGGTGTGCGCCTCGCCCCCGGTTCAGGGTTAGAACCAGGATCCGCGACGCGTTGCTTTCAATAGCCCCCTGAGAACTTATTATGACAATCGACAAAAAATCCGTTACCGGCGATTTGCTGGCCGCCGCTGGCACCATTCACCTGGACAATGCCGGCGCGGCGCTGATGCCGCGCTGCGTGCTGGAAACCCAGATCGAACACTTGCGGCTGGAGGCAGCCGTGGGTGGCTACGAGGCGGCCCGGCAGAAACAGGCTGAAATCGAGGCGGTTTATGCATCGGTCGCGCGCCTGATCAATTGCCGCCCGGACGAGGTGGCAATCGTCGAAAACGCAACCGTTGGCTGGATGATGGTGTTTTACGCAATCCCGTTCGAGCGCGGAGATCGTATCCTGACGGCCGAAGCCGAGTATGCCTCGAATTACCTCGCCTACCTGCAGCTCGCCAGGGAGAAGGGAGTCAGCGTGGAGACGATTCCTTCCACCGCCGACGGCGAGGTTTGTGTCGAGTCACTCAAGGCCATGCTGGACGAGCGCGTACGCCTGATTTCGATTACCCATATTCCAACCAACGGCGGCCTGGTCAACCCGGTCGAGGAGATCGGTACGGTGGCGCGGGCTCACGGTATTACTTACCTGGTCGATGCCTGCCAGTCCGCGGGCCAGGTCGCGCTCGACGTCGACGCGATCCAGTGCGACCTGCTCAGCGCCACCGGACGCAAGTTTCTGCGCGGCCCGCGCGGTGTTGGGTTCCTCTACGTCAGCAACCGCATTGTCGAATCCCTGCACCCGCCGATGATCGATCTGTTTTCGGCCACCTGGATCGATGCCGAGCATTATGAACTTCGCAAGGACGCCCGCAGATTCGAGAACTGGGAGAATAATTACAGCGCCAAACTCGGGCTCGGCAGCGCCATCGATTACGCGCTCGAGATTGGGCTCGACAATATCGAAGCCGAAGTCGCGCGGCTGGCGGCAAGCCTGCGCGCCATGCTTGCCGAAATCCCGGCGGTGAGCGTGCATGATATCGGCAAGCGTAAATGCGGCATCGTGTCGTTCTCGGTCGCAGGGGTCGACGCTGACGAGATCGAGACCAGGCTCAGGCAGGGCGGTATCAAAGTCAGCGTGAGTACGCCCAACAGCACCCTGATCGACGCCACGCGGCGTCAATTGCCGGAGGTGGTGCGCGCCTCGGTGCATTACTACAACCAGGACTCGGAGTTGCAGGCGCTGGTGGACCTGGTCAGGTCGATTTGCGAGCAGGCCGGGTAGGGATTGCGGTTAGCCGCGGTCAGATTTCCTGGACGACCTCGTCCAGCATATCGCGAACCTGGCCGGCAACCGTTTTCAGGTCGTCGTTATCGATCGCCTGCATCGACGCCAGCGGATCGATAGCGCTAACCTGGATGCCGCCCTCGACTTCGCGCAGGATGACGTTACAGGGCAACATGGCGCCGATTTTGGGTTCCATGCCGATGGCCTGGTGCGCCATGTTTGGATTGCAGGCGCCGAGAATACGGTAGGGATCCATATCGACATCGATTTTCTTCTTCATCGTCGCCTTGACGTCTATTTCGGTCAGCACGCCGAAGCCGTGGTTGGCCAGCGCGGCGCGGGTTCTGCGATCGACTTCTTCGAAGTCGGCGCTGTCGATAACGCGGTCTATGGTGTAGCTCATGGTTTTAGTCCTCTGAGACGGTGCAATTGGCTGCGATCTGGGGGCTCTGGCCCGAAAATCAAGTTACGCTATTCCATCTCAGGAATCCAGCCTGCCGGGACTAAATGATTTTATAAGGGTAAAGACCGCGGTTATGCCGCCGCGGGATGGTCTAGTTCGACTGGTCCTGGGCATTGAGTCGCCAGTCGTAGGCGTGATCGCTGACGCGCTCGATCGTAACCAGGCCGGCGGCGAGTTCGGACGCGGCGTATTGCTTCAAATGCGCGATTACACCGGCATCGTCGCCGCCGAAATCTTTTTCGAACCAGTGGTAGATGCTGGAAACCTGTAACTTACCGTTGTTGATCGAGGCGCCCCGCGGATTGTTGACGAATTCGCGCGCCGCCGTTTGCAGCAGGGTTTTGCTATTGTTCGCGGTAAAGGCCTGCGGTTGCAGGTTCGGGCAACCCAGCGATGCGCAATTGACCGCGTAGTGAATGCGCGGGTCTTGCCAGATCGGGCGCAAAATACGGTGCTCGATATCGTCGAGTGTTAGCGCCTCGGCCTCGATGGTTACCAGCTCCAGGCCCCAGGGGCCCGAGGAAAAAAAGCCGGAAGAAATATCGCGAATGCTGTCCAGCGGATAGTGCTCGAGCACGATGTCGACGGTGAGCGCGTTGTAGAGATTGATCCAGTAGGCAAGCTGCTGCGCCCGATTGTAGTCGCTGATGGGGAGCGCGGACAGGCTGTCGATGTAACGCCGTAGCTGCGCCCGATCCTCGCCGCTTACGCCGGCATAGTTAACCCGGTTGATACCGTCGGGATTTGCGATTACCCGGCGCGCGAGCCAGTCGGTCCAGGCGCCGTGATCTATGGTTGCGCTCGATTCCGGATTATGCGCGCTCCAGCGTTCCCATAACCTGGCCGACGGCGCCGCCTGCACCGTCGAGTACAAAATCACGAAAACCAGTGCCAGGCAAGCGCCCGGGAAGTGTCGGCAGGATTTCATGGCTGCGTCGCCCCGATAAAACACAGGCTTTCGACAGCGGCTTGCGCCAAACGGTTCCGTCGGCCTGCCACTCGCCTGTGGCACCTGGCTCAGTGCTGCATCTTGGTCATGATCGTGTGGATTGCGCGATCGAATACCGAAGACGATTCGATGCATTTGACGCGCCCGGCGCGAAGTTCTATCGCGAAGCCGTTAATCGTCAGGTTACGCACTTTGTGACCCTGGCGATTGACGAAAACGAAGTTACCGGTGACGTTGCTTTTCCAGGACAGGCGTGCGATCAGGGATTTCGAGTCCGATTCGGTCAACTCGACCCAGGAACCGATTTCCAGTGCCTTC
>JAASSH010000012.1 GCA_021767985.1 Gammaproteobacteria bacterium
CGTCGACCATTATCAAATGGTGTTTGAAGTGTCCGATACCGGCCCCGGTATTCCACTGGAGCAACAAGACAGTATCTTCAATGCATTCGATCAGCTCGACAGTAGCGCCAGCCGTCGTTTCGGCGGAACCGGCCTGGGCCTGGCGATTACCTACCGGCTGGTCGACCTGATGTCAGGCCAGATAGAACTGCAAAGCACGCCCGGCAGCGGCGCGCTTTTTCGCTTAAGTATCCCGCTTGCCGCCGCCGACTGCGACATTCCTCAGCCGCAACCTCCGGAAGCCCTTGTCGGCGTACGAGTATTGACCGTCGATGATCATGCGGTCAACCGCGACATACTGCATAACCAGGTCATTTCCTGGGGTATGCGCAACGACAATGCCGAGTCCGCCGTGAAAGCGATAGAGCATATTCGCCTGGCGCAGGCCGAGGATGATCCCTATCAGATCGTTTTGCTGGACTGGCATATGCCGGACATGGATGGGCTGGAACTGGCCAGGACCCTGACCACGGATCCGTCGATTCATACCCCGCGACTGGTGCTGTTGAGCTCTACCGGCTTCGACAGCAACTCCACCATCGCAAAAAATGCATCTATCTCGATGCATCTGCAAAAGCCCGTCAGGCAACAGTTACTGCTGGATTGCCTGTGCGAAGTCATCGGCATGAAAAAATCCGCCAGGGACGCGGTAATCATCGAAGATCGCCAGTTCGAAGGCGAAGTGCTGCTGGCCGAAGATAACCTGGTCAACCAGGAAGTCGCTATCGGCATGCTGATGGCGCTCGGCTGCAATGCGGACCTGGCGGAAAATGGCGAGGCCGCGGTGATCGCCGCGAAGGGCAAGCGATATGACCTGATCCTGATGGATTGTCACATGCCGGAAATGAACGGCTTCGAAGCGAGCAGGAAACTGCGCGAGCACGAGAAGCAAAAGGGCCTGCCGCGAACTCCTGTCGTGGCATTAACCGCGGATATCAAAAAAGGTATAGAAGCCGAATGCACGGCGGCGGGCATGGACGGCTACCTGAGTAAACCCTTCAGCAAGAACAAACTGGAGGAGTTACTGGATCGGTGGCTTGGATCGAACGAACCGGGGGCAGATACCAGCCAGGCATTGTCGGCTGCCGTTAGCGGCCCGGCGGAACAAGTAATCGATATCGATGTGCTGAATCAATTGAAAACCTTATCGCAAACCACCGGGCGCGATATTCTCGGCAAATCGGCAAGATTTTTCATCAGGCAGGCACCCGACGATGTCGCCGCGCTTCACCAGGCCGTCGTCCAGGCCGACCCTGAAAAGCTTGGAAATATTGCGCATAGCCTCAAGTCATCGAGCGCCAACCTGGGTGCGATGGGTTTTTCCAGATGCTGTAACCTGATCGAGGATGTGGCCCGCGACGGGCGCGTCGATGCGGCCACGGCGTATTTGACGGAACTTGACGCCGTGCTTCCGCGGCTGTTGTACGAACTGCGGCAGCAGGCGGGGGTCGACGGCAGCGTAGAGCCTGACGAGATCGAACGGGATCAATCCCCGGCGAAGGCTTCGGCGCCTACGGTGCTGGTTATCGACGACGATAACGGCTTTCGCCTCACCACCAGCGAGGCCCTCAAAGGCAGCGGATTTAACGTGATCGAGGCATCCAGCGGTGAAGCCGCCCTGTCGATTCTCGAGGACAGCCTGCCCGACCTCGTTTTGCTGGATGCCATTATGCCAAGCATCGACGGCTTCGAGGTTTGCGTGCAGATTCGTAAAAGACGTGAAACCCGCGCCATACCGGTAATGATTCTGACCGGGCTCGGTGACATGGAATCGGTAAACAAGGCGTTCGAATCGGGGGCCACCGATTTCATCGTCAAGCCGGTCAATTACGCGGTACTGAGTTCCCGGATTCAATTCCAGCTGCGCGTCGCCGAAAATCTCAAGGAACTGAACATCAACCAGGAATGGCTGGCCAGCGCGCAGCGCATTGCCGGTGTTGGCCATTGGCAATGGGATTCAGCCAGCGACAAAATTACCGTATCCGATCAGCTGGTGGAGATGCTCTCGCTCGATGATGCATCCAGTTTCAAAAACCTGAACGACTATTTGAATTTTGTGCATCCGCAAGACCAGGAATTCGTGCGCAGCAGAATTCTGTCGGCCGGACTGGAAGGCACGGCGAGTTCGGACGACTACCGGCTGGTGACATTAGAATCCGAAACAATCGTGGTGCACCAGGAACTGGCCCAGCCTGCAAACTCCAGCGATATTGTCCTGGGTACCGTGCAGGACATTACCGTGCAGCGCGAGTCCGAGAGAAAGATACGCCAGCTGGCTTACTCCGACGAATTGACCGGGCTCGCCAGTCGCGTTTATTTCCACAAGCACCTGGAAGACGTGATCAAAGCCTCGCACCGCCGGAGCGAGCGTTTCGCATTACTGTTTCTCGACCTGGATGGGTTCAAGGACGTGAATGATAGCCTGGGTCACGACGTTGGCGATATGTTACTCAAAATAGTCGCCAAGCGGTTGCAGGACCTGATCAGGGACACCGATTTCGTGGCACGCCTTAGCGGCGACGAATTTTGCATCCTGGTCGACAATATCAGCGATCAGTACGGTGCCGCTTATGTCGCCGAACGCTGCCTCGAAGAAATGAATGCACCGGTTGATCTGGGCAAGCAAAGAATTCGGACCCGGTGCAGCATCGGCATTGCCTACTATCCCGATGACGGTGAAGATTCAAAATCGTTGCTGAAGGCGGCCGACAGCGCCATGTACGCTGCCAAGGAGAGCGGCAAGCATCGTTATGTCTATTACCAGCCTGAATTTACCGAGAAGGCCGAACAGCGTTTGCGTATCGAGCAGGAGTTACGGCTAACCATCGATAACGAGGAACTGGAACTGCATTATCAGCCGCAGGTAAACCTGAAGACGGGTCGCATGACCGGAGTCGAGGCATTGGTGCGCTGGAATCACCCGACGCGCGGCATCATAGGCCCGGTAGAATTTATCGATATTGCCGAGCGAATCGGCTTTATCAAGCCCCTGGGCCAGTGGGTACTGAAAACGGCCTGCCAGCAAGCCATGGCCTGGAGAGATATGGGGCTACCGGACCTGCAATTGTCGGTTAATATTTCCGCGGGCCATTTTCAGGATTCGGACTTTATCGCCATGGTGGAGAAAACGCTGACGGATAGCGGCTTCCCGGCCTCATTGCTCGAACTCGAAGTCACGGAAAGCGCAACCCGGCCGACCAGCCAGAATATCTCGATTTTTGCCGGGCTGCGGAAAATGGGGGTCAGGATTGCAGTAGACGATTTTGGCTCTGGAAACTCATCGCTGGCATCGCTCAAGCAGCTGCCGATCGACTGCCTGAAAATCGATCGGCTTTTTATCAAGGACATGCTGCAAAATCCGGAGTCCTCGGTATTGCTCGGTACGATTATCGGCGCTGCTCATGCGCTGGGCCACACGATTGTCGCCGAGGGCGTGGAAGAGGAAGACCAGGTGAAGGTGCTAACCGCGATCGGTAGTGACTTCATCCAGGGATACTACTTTAGTCGCCCGGTTACTGCGCGTGAGATACCGGACCTGGCAATAACCAATTTCCTGACCGATACCAGCCAATCGGAAATAGTATTACCACTTCAGCAAAAGAAGGCATTATGACCGCGACACCAATTCACGCTGGCGATTCCACGCTCAAACAATTGACCACGCTCCAGCTACCCAGTATGCCGGCAGGGGCGCCTTACCTGTTGAAGTCACTGACCGACGAGGCAATCGAATTTGCCGAACTTGCATCGGTTGTAGAAAAGTTTCCGGGGATTGCCGGCAAGTTGATTTCGCTGGTTAATTCGGCATGGTCTGCGCCGACTGCGGCGGTGACCTCGCTGGAGGCTACCTGTTCGCGGCTGGGATTGGGTGTCGTCAGAAGTACCAGCATCGCACTGGCAGTAGCCGCTCCTTTCAATTCGACGAAGTGTCCCTGTTTCGATCTGGAGTACTACTGGTGTAGCGTGTTGCTGACTGCAGATGCAGCGTCCAGGCTGGCAGCCGTTTCGTCGTCAAAACATGAATTCGAACCGGCGACCGCGAGGGCAGCAGGGCTGCTGCACAATCTGGGTTTGTTATGGCTGGCCGATCGACTTCCAGACGAGGTCGATCGGGCCCTGACAATGGTTAAAAGCGGTGAGGCCGAGTCGGTTCAGCAGGCGCTTACACAGGTCCTCGGTTTCGATCAGGCGCAAGCCGGAGGGTATCTCGGAAACAGCTGGGCCTTGCCGGAACCGCTGGTTAGCGCAATGACCCATTACCAGGAATCCGAGTATCAAGGTTCGCATTGCGAAATTGTAATCACCGTCGGTCTGGCGGCGAGGCTGGTTGCGGCTGTTTTAAAGCAGGAATCCTGTCCCGGGCAGGATGCTCGCTTGTCGAGCCTCGGAATAACCGGGGAAAATCTGAACGCTGTTTTCGAGCAATTGAACGGACAACTGGTCAAAACCCGGGACATCGCAAAAGTATTGATATGATAAACCATGGATCCTTGGGCTTCCCGTTGCAGGTCGAACCGGGAAGCATTGGATCAGGCCTTACACCGGGCACCCCGCTGCCAGTGATCTTCACCCCCGATTAGTTTTTTTACGAGCCAAGATGACCCACGTCATTTAATAGGTTCCGGCAGGCCGATAGGCTAAACAGGATCTGACAAACCTTAATTAAGATGACTACGGGCAGGTGGGAACACCTCGAACATGGCGCCGATATCGGCATCAGGGGCTGCGGCAGCAGCCTGCCGGAAGCCTTCGCCCAGGCCGCGCTCGCCATGTCCGGCGTCGTGACCGACCTCGATAATATCAATCCCGTCGACACGGTCGCGGTTGAATGCGAAGCCCCGGAGTTCGATTTGTTGCTAATTGACTGGCTCAACGAGATTGTCTACCAGATGGCGACTCGCAACATGCTGTTCAGCCGTTTCGAGGTAGAGATATGCGGCCATCAGCTGCGGGCCCGTCTTTATGGCGAAGCGACTAATCCCGACAAGCACCAGCCGGCGGTTGAAATCAAGGGCGCCACTTTTACCGAACTCGAGGTTCGGCAGGCCGCTAACGGCGAGTGGATCGCACAATGCGTTATCGACGTCTAGGCCGGCCGGAGAGTAAAGCATGAAACTCAGCCTGTTTACCCAACGCGACGAAAACACCTGGGAAATCCCGGCCCAGGGCAGGATGCGGGTGCCCGCGATCATTTATGCCGATCGTGCGCTGATCGAGGCCATGGACGACAAGGTTTATCAGCAGGTGACCAACGTGGCGACCCTGCCGGGTATCGTCGATCATGCCTACGCGATGCCGGACGCACACTGGGGATACGGTTTCCCGATCGGCGGCGTGGCGGCTTTCGATGCGGAGCAGGGCGGGGTCATCTCGGCCGGCGGTGTCGGTTTCGATATCTCCTGCGGCGTGCGCTGCCTGCACACCGGGCTGGGCGCGGATGACATCGCGCTCGCCCGGGAGCCGCTCGCCGACGAGCTGTACCGCCGCGTGCCGGCCGGCCTGGGCAGTACCGGGCAAATCCACCTCGGGCCCCGGGACATGGATGACATGCTGAGGGGCGGCGCGCAATGGGCGGTAAGGCAGGGTTACGGCACACCGCAGGATCTCGAACGCATCGAAGAACACGGCTGTATGCCGGACGCCGACCCCGATCAGGTGTCGGAAAAGGCCAGGCATCGTCAACGCAATGAAATGGGCACGCTGGGTTCGGGCAACCACTACCTCGAAGTGCAGTATATCGACCAGGTGTACGAGGCACGAATAGCGACTGCCTTCAACCTGCGCGAGGGTGACGTGGTGGTCAGTATTCACTGCGGTTCGCGCGGGCTCGGCCATCAGATCGGCACCGAGTTCCTGCGCCTGATGGCGACCAGCGCCGCCAGTCACGGTATTTCGTTACCCGATCGCGAGCTGGCCTGTGCGCCGATCAAGTCCGAAATTGGCCAGTCTTACCTCGGTGCCATGCGCTCCGCGGTTAATTGCGCCCTCGCCAACCGCCAGATCATTACGCATCTGACGCGGCAGGCCTTCGACGCCGTATTCCCGGGCAGCGCGTTGCCCTTGCTGTACGACGTTTCGCACAATACCTGTAAGCCCGAACGCCACGCGACCAATGGCGAAGCGCGCCTGTTATACGTGCATCGTAAAGGCGCCACGCGTGCTTTCGGCCCGGGTCATGCAGAACTGCCGGCCGCGCTGCGCGATGCCGGTCAGCCGGTGCTCATCGGCGGCTCGATGGGGACTTGTTCCTATATCCTGGCGGGCACGGCGCAGAGCGAGCAGCGCGCTTTCAGCTCGGCCTGTCACGGCGCCGGCCGCGCCATGAGCCGGCGCCAGGCGAAGCGGCAATGGCGCGGGCGGCAGATCATCGACGATCTGAAGCGCCAGGGTATTCTGATTCGCAGCCCGTCGCTGCGCGGTGTGGCCGAGGAAGCGCCGTTGGCTTACAAGGACGTCAGCGCGGTCGTCGACGCGGCGGATCATGCGGGGCTGGCGCAAAAAGTCGCGCGCCTGCGGCCGATGGTTTGCGTGAAAGGTTAAACGATTGCCTGGAAAGGGGACTGCTTATCGATCGATCGGATGATGCTTGCCGACGATATGCACGGTGCTGGCCTGCGGGCCTTCCTCACCCATCTCCTCTGAAAACCATACCTGGTCGCCTTCCTCGAGCATGTCGAAGTCGCCGTCGACGACGCTGTTGCGATGAAAATAGATATCCCTGCCGTCCGAGCTCATGATACGGCCAAAATCCTGCGACGGTATGATTTCGCTGATGCTGCCATGCGGCGGCACGTCATGGGCCTTGATATCGCCGCGCTGCTTGCGGGCGTAGTCCTGTAGTTTGCGTCGCGCGGCCTTGAAGGCATCGCGCACCGCCACGTAAGGATCTTCGTGCGCCTGATGCTGTTTCGGGTCGCGTTTGATGACCAGTTCCCCGCGGGGCACCGTCAGGTCGATCCGGACATGGTAAAGAAAACCCTTGTGATGATGGCCGTGCGGCGCCTCCACCACGACACGGCATGCCATGACCTTTTCGTAAAACTGATCCAGTTTTTCGGCTTTTTCCCGGATAACCGCCTCGAGCGCTTCGGAGCGGGGGATATCGCGGAAAGTGATTTGTAGTGGTTGTTCCATAAGTCGGGTTCGATGTTTAACGGATTGATGGTTTTGACGATTAAAGCCTGAAAACATTAAAAAAGGAATGTTTTGGCTATTGCCTTAATGATCGATTATCCGCTGAATCGCGAGTCTCTAACCTGATACAGATCAACGAATCAGGGAGGCGGCCATTGACCGAGGTCGGCTGATGGGTATCACCCGAAATCAGTGCGCTACGCACACCTGCGTGTTTCCCTGGTCGTCGAAGCTGATGACGTCGTAGGATTGCTTGCTATCGCCTCGTTCCATGCCGGGTGTGCCGATCGGCATTCCGGGAACCGCGATACCCGTTATGTCCGGCCGGAATAATAACAAGCGCTTGATATCCCGGTGCGTGATATGACCTTCCACGACGTAACCGTCGATAACCGCGGTATGGCAGGCAGCCAGTTTTTCCGGAACACCGAGGCGCTGCTTTACCGCCTGCACGTCGCGGGTGTGCTCGATCGTGACGTTGTAGTCGTTATCCTGCAGGTACTGTACCCACTTGGTACAACAGCCACAATCGGGATTCTTGTACACCACGATATCTTTTACCGTGGCGTCGCTGGCGAAGGCCGTTGCCATGACCAGGAAACTTAGAACTGCTGCCAGTAAAGTCGATTTCACCCCGATGCTCCTGTCTTTATAAAATTCTTCAGGTAACTATAGAATCTGCCCGATATTAATCCAGTCCGGGCATCCGAACCGGTCTAACGCGACCGGCGCGGGGTGCCCGGGCAGAAGGCCCGGCTTACAGCCTGAATCGCTCGATTAGAAAATCGCTAAATCGCCCCCAGATAGGGTGACTGGATCTACTTAAAATTGCTCGCCCGACAGGAGAAAAGCGTGACTGAATTCTTGTTTGAATATGGCCTGTTTGCTGCCAAGCTGGCCACCTTTGTCATTGCCATACTGGTGATGATTGTCGTATCGGTTGCCGCTACCCGGCGCGTCAAGAAATCGATGAAAGGCCATATCGAGACCACCCGGGTCAACGAAGAAATCGACGCCATGCGGTTCGCGCTCGATGCCGGGGTTTCCGACCCGGAGGCCTTCAAGCTGCATTTCAAGCACAAGCAGAAGGAGAAAAAACGCGAACGCAAAGCCCGGCGTAAAGCGCTCAAGCGAGCCGCGAAGCGCGGCGAAGTCGAAGCGGTAGAGGCGGATGCGAAATCGCGCGTTTTCGTGCTCGATTTCGACGGTGACCTCCGGGCCTCGGCGGTGTCGCGCCTGCGGCGGGAAATCACCGCGGTGTTGACGATGGCGCGGGACAGCGACGAGGTAGTCGTGCGCCTGGAGAGCCGTGGCGGCATGGTGCATGCCTACGGGCTCGCGTCGTCACAGCTGCAGCGGATCAGGGAGCAGGGTATCGATCTGACCGTGTGTGTCGATAAGGTCGCCGCCAGTGGTGGCTACATGATGGCCTGCGTGGCGAACAAGATCCTGGCGGCGCCGTTTGCAATCCTCGGCTCGATCGGCGTGGTTGCGCAAATGCCCAATTTCAATCGCCTGCTGAAAAAACACGATATCGATTTCGAGCTGATTACGGCGGGAGAATATAAACGTACCCTGACGCTACTGGGCGAGAACACCGAAAAGGGGCGGGAGAAGTTCACCGAGGAAATCGAGGACATTCACCTGCTGTTCAAGGAATTCGTCTCGGAGCACCGGCCCGGGCTCGATATCGAACGGGTCGCGACCGGCGAATCCTGGTTCGGTCAGCGCGCGCTGGAGCGTTCGCTGGTCGACGAGCTGGTGACCAGCGACGAGTACATCGCCCGGGCCTGCGAGGCATCGGACGTGTTCGAGGTCAAGTACGTCGAGAAAAAACCGCTGCCGGAGCGGCTCGGTATCGTGCTGCAGGATTCGGTCGACGGATTACTGATGCGCTGGTGGGAAAGGGGCACGTTCTCCCGGTTCTTTTCCTGAGTTTCGAACGGGAGCACCTGGCCAGCCGCCCGGTATCGGTGTTTATTCGATACCGAAGGCGTTACTCGGGGGACAGAACGATATCGAAGCGTCCGAACATGATGGTTTCCCCTTTCACGGTGGACTCCTCGAGAAAAACCGGTGTGCCGTCCTCTTCGAACACTTCCGTATCGTCCTCGAACACGATGTTGGTATCGAAATACTCCCAGCCGTCCTGGTACACCTTGACGTGGACGAACGGAGTGCCGCAAAAATTACTCTCCGGTACGACCGATCCGAACTGGTAGCGCCCTTTTTCGTCGGTGGTCAGGACGGTCTGGTACTGGTCGATCCAGTCGCCGTCACCGTCCGGTTGCCGAATCTCGATATTGATGCCGGGCAGCGGCGTACCGTCGAGGCTGGTGACACGGCCGCGGATATTCATGCGCTGGCCGGAATCGCCGGGCTGCCACAGGTCGATCAGTTTCGATTTTTTGTCCGCGTCGGATGACGGGGATTCGGAATTTGCGGCAATCGAGGCGGAAGCGAAAACCAGGTTGACGACGAGCAGGCCGGTCACGGCTTTCGAAACGGAAAATTTCAATCCCTGTATTAGCATTTTCAGGTCCTCCCGGGCAGGAAAGCGATCCGAATATACTATTTCGCTCGCCGGGATAAATCAACGGCAGCGAAACGCGGTGACAATACGACCAGCCCCGGCATGAATCCGCTGCCCGTAAAACAGGTATACTATTCGCGAAACTACTGTCTGGTTCCGGATGTTATGGCAGGCGCAAACAAAGATCTCCCTCAAAAATCGAGCAAAGCCGCGATCGACGCGTTCGTGCAGCGAGTCAGGTCGACGCCGGCGCTCAAGTCCGGTGGGCAACGCGGCCGATTGATGTTTGCGATGGATGCCACCGCCAGTCGAGAGCCCAGCTGGGATCGTGCCTGCCAGATCCAGGGCGAGATGTTTACCGAGACCGCGGCGCTCGGCGGCCTGGATATCCAGCTGTGCTATTACCGCGGTTTCGGCGAATTCGAGGCGAGTCCATGGCTGTCATCCGCGGATACATTGCTGCAACGTATGACGGGGGTTTCCTGCCGCGGCGGCTATACGCAGATCGAAAAGGTACTGCGCCAGGCGATCGAGCAAACCAGGGAAAAAAAAGTCCAGGCGCTCGTGTTCGTGGGCGATTGCATGGAGGAGGACGTCGACCGCCTGTGTCACCTGGCGGGCGAACTCGGGATACTCGGGGTGCCGGCATTCCTGTTTCATGAAGGTGAGGATCCGGCGGCGCAGCGCGCGTTCAAAGAGATCGCGCGGCTGACCCGCGGTGCCTACTGTGCCTTCGACGCGAACAGCGCCGGGCAGTTGCGCGACCTGCTGAGCGCGGTTGCGGTCTATGCCGCCGGCGGTCAGCAAGCCCTGCAGGACTTCAGTAAGACTCGCAGCGAGGTTGTGCGGAGACTGACCCGCCAGCTGGGCAGGGATTGATCCGTGGCGCGGCTGATACTGCTTCTCGGCCTGGCGGCTGCATTGTTCATCATTTTTCGCTGGTTGTTTCGTCAGCCTCCCAGGGTTTACTGGCAAGTGATCGCGATCCTGCTCGCGGCCGGGTTGCTGACGCTGGTGCTGACGGGTCGGGCGCACTGGCTGACAGCCGTGTTCGCCGCCATGCTGCCGTTCGTGCGCGGTTTGATGACCTTGCTCGGCAGTATTCCGCTGCTCAAACGTGTGCTGGCCGGCATGGATGCCGCTAAATCGAGGAACGCTCCGAGCGGCGGGCAAACTTCCACCGTACAAAGCAAGTACATCCGCATGACGCTGAACCACGATTCGGGCGATATCAGCGGGGAAGTGCTTATGGGACGGTTCAGCGGCAGCAAGCTCGATCAACTGGACTTCGACGCGTTGCTGCAATTGTTGCGTGAATGCGCGGACGACGAAGAGTCGGTTGCCCTGCTGCAAACTTACCTGGAGCGCGAGCATGCGGACAGCTGGCATCAACAGGCCGGCGCGCAGGAGCAACCTCAGAACCCCAGCACAGCGGGCGAGATGTCGCGTGAAGAAGCGTTGCGGGTACTGGGGCTGGCCTCCGACGCCGACGAGAGCGAGATTATCGAGGCGCATCGGCGGCTGATGCAGAAGCTGCATCCGGATCGCGGCGGATCCGCCTATCTAGCGGCGAAGATCAACCTGGCGAAGGATACGTTGCTCGCCGGCTAGGGGCAGGGGTATGCCGGGTTTATTTCAGGCTGTTCTCGATAAAGCGGCTCAGGCCATCGACATAGGCCTGACCGGTGACGATAAAGCCATCGTTGTGTCCGCCGCGAATATCGAGGAATTGCCTGGCGGCAGGTGCTGCATCGAATACGAGACGGCCCTCGGCGTAGGGAATAATTTCATCGGTTTTACTATGCACCACGAGCAGCGGACTTTTGATGCCGCTGACGTATCGACGCGTGTCGTAATCGAATCTCGACAGCCATTTCACCGGTAAAATCGGGTACAGCCGCTGCGCCATGGAGGGCACCGAACTGAAGCTGGATTCGAGGATCAAAGCGGCTGGCGTGTGTTGACTGGCGAGCCAGGCGGCGATCGACGCTCCGAGCGAGCGGCCAAACACGATAATCCTGTTTGGGTCGATGCCGCGTGCTTCGGTCAGGTAGGACCACGCGGCTTCGGCATCGCGGTAGGTGCCTTTTTCCGTCGTTCGTCCCTGGCTTTGACCGTACCCGCGGTAGTCGATGATGAAAACATCGAGGTTCATTCGATTGAAGATCGCGATCGAGCCCAGCCGGTGCGAAATGTTGCCGGCGTTGCCGTGGAAAAAGAGCAAGGTACCCCGGGCGTTGTCGCTCGGAATGAACCAGCCGTGTAAACGAACCTTGTCCCCGGTTACCAGTTCGACGTCCTCGAAAGCGAGACCGATTTGTTGCGGTGTCGTGGACAGGTTTCTGCCCGCCAGGTTCGGGTAGTAAATCAGGCTCGACTGAAAAAAATAAATCAATACTGTCAGGCCGGCATAAAGGCATGCCGCGAGCAGCAGAAATTTCAAGACAGTATTCATCTGTTATTTACCCAGATTCCGGGGACAGTATACCTGTTTATCTTGCAGTGATTGGCGCTCGGGCGGTTTTCGTAAACCGTGTAAATTTTTAACCGAAAGCCGTAAACCAACTAAAATATAAACATCGAAGATGGCATCGGGGAGCACATGCCCAGGCAATTTTCCATTGCAGTTCTGATAGCGCTGAACGCGCTGCCGCTTTACGGGGTCGTTGCCTGGGGCTGGCAGAGTTTCGACCTGATATTCCTGTACTGGCTGGAAAACCTGATCATCGGGGTTTTCACCCTGCTGCGCATGCTGGTTCGGCCCTACGGTCACGGTATCGAACTGGTTTTACCACTTTTTTTCGCCCCGTTTTTCACCCTGCATTACGGTATGTTCTGTCTCGGTCACGGCAGCTTCGTTTTCTCGCTGTTTGGCGACGGACGCTACGATTCGCATGGATTTTTCGACGCGCTCTACAATGTCTGGCCGGTTTTGCAGCAGAACCATTTGCTGTGGGCGGCGATCTGCCTGCTGTTGCTGCAGCTGTTCGACTGGATACGCGATTCCCGGCAGCACGGTTTCGGTTTCGATAATGTCAGGACATTAATGGTGGCGCCTTATCGACGCATCGTGATTTTGCATATCACGATACTGGCGTCCGGTTTTGCGCTCGGCGCCCTCGAAGAGCCGGTTTTGGGGTTGCTGATCCTCGTGGTTCTGAAAACCGGGTTCGACGTTTATCACTGGCACAAGGACGAACAGCGCGAAGGCGGCGATACGCCGGGCGCAGCGGAACTGTCGCCGGAAAAACTCGAGCAGATGCATGCGCGGTTTGCCGAGCCGGAAATCGAGGTCAATGGCAAGAAGATTCAGTTCGAGAATTTCCAGGCGCTCAAGGACTCCACTCAATTCAGAATGCTGACCGGCATCATGCGTATGGTCGGGAGGTCGAGCGAGTACCGGCTCATCGAGCAGTTTATCGATATGAAAATTGCCGAGGAAAACGGCGCGCGGCCATTCGGGGAATCCGGAGAAGTCGCGCCTGTTGGCGATTCAGGCAAGTAAATCGCGGCAATAAAATGAGTATACTGTCCCCCTAATTTACCAGGGAGAACGTATATGGCCACCGTTGCACTGATCGAATACGAAGATGCGAGCCCTGAGGTTCGCGCAGTCTACGACGATATCCGGGAAGTCAGGCAGACCGACTTTATCAATAACTTCTGGAAGGGTCTCGCCAACAACCCGGCACAACTGCGCCGTACCTGGGAGCAGATCAAGACGGTGATGGCGCCTGGTGCGATCGACGC